>CBFCWR010000135.1:0-7924 GCA_965601575.1 uncultured Desulfofustis sp.
GGAGTGATCATCGATCCTGCCATATTACTGCAGGAGATCGGAAGCCTGGACGAGAAGGGATTGCCGGTGACTCCGCAACGCCTGATGATCAGCGAAAATGCCCATTTGATAATGGAATATCACCGGCGCCTGGACCAGGCGCAGGAAGAAGCACTGGCCAATGACAAGAAAATCGGTACCACTGGTCGGGGCATTGGTCCCTGCTATGTTGATAAAGTTGGCCGGGTGGGAATTAAAACGGGTGATCTGCTCGATGAGTCAATCCTCAGGGATAAACTGGCTGCTGCCCTTGAGGAAAAGAACTTTCTACTCAAGGAAAAATTCGGCGCAGATCCGGTATCCTATGAAGTGGTGCTGGCCAATTTACTCGCCTATGCGGAGAAGCTCTCACCGTTTGTCGGCAATGTGTCGGTGGAACTGGACAAGGCCAGAAGAAAAGGTGAGAACATCCTCTTTGAGGGGGCCCAGGGAACCCAACTCGACATTGATCACGGCACCTATCCCTTCGTAACCTCGTCAAACACGGTGGCAGGCAACGCCTGCAATGGCGCAGGATTTGGCCCGACCCACATCGATTCGGTTATCGGCATTCTCAAAGCCTATACTACAAGGGTCGGCGAAGGACCTTTTCCAACAGAACTGCACGACGAGACCGGCGAAGCGCTGCAGCGGAAAGGGGGCGAATTCGGGGCCACCACCGGAAGGAAAAGACGCTGCGGCTGGCTGGACGGGGTGGTTGCCACAGATGCGGTCAGGCTCAACGGTCTTACCGGTTTGGCAATAACAAAACTGGACGTGCTCAGCGGTCAATCCACAATCAAGATGGCGACCTCCTACAAATTAGACGACCGCTCTTTGAGTGCCATGCCGTCAAACGTCAGGGACGCCGCAAGGTTGGAACCGGTCTATGAGGAAATGGCAGGCTGGCAGCCAGAGATAAACGAGATCACCGCCTACGAGGATCTGCCGGTTGAAGCCAAGGATTACATAAAGCGCATTGAAGATTTTACCGGTGTGGAAGCGGTTATTGTTTCGGTGGGGCCTGATCGGGATGAGACGCTGCTGCTTAAAGATCCCTTTGATGCATGAAAATTGTCTTTTTGTCCAAGTTCTAATTTTCAGAAATTCATGGTTAGTAAAGCAGAGTTATAAAACTATATAAATATCATTATATTATAAATAGATGAGGTAACAATGGCTCGTATTACCGTTGAAGATTGTTTGCAGGAAGTCGGGGACGACAACCGTTTTAATTTGATCCATCTTGCCGTCAAGCGCATAAAACAGCATCGGCAGGGAGAACCGTTTTTGATCGAGGCTAAAAATAAGGAAGTTGTCATGACCCTGCGTGAAATTGCTGCGGGGGAGGTGACCTTTCACAATGTCGAAGAACTCCCGGAGCTCAACGATCTGGATGGTCTTGGCAACGAACACGAACCAGAAGAGGGTGAGGAAGCTTGAGAAGTACAACCATGGCGCGAGACTATTACGAAATACTCGGAGTTGACAGAAATTCCGGGCCGGCTGAGATAAAGAAGTCCTACCGTAAACTGGCGATGAAATATCACCCGGACCGAAACCCGGGAGACGTCGAAGCTGAGAGCGCTTTCAAGGAGTGTACCGAGGCCTACGAGGTGCTCAGCGATGATCAAAAACGCCAGATCTACGACACCTATGGCCATGAAGGGCTGAAAAACAGCGGCTATCAGGGGCCCGGCGGTTTCGATGATATCTTTTCCAGCTTCGGTGATATTTTTGGCGATCTGTTCGGTTTCGGCTCTTCACGATCCCAGGCCAGAAGAAACGGTCCCATACCGGGCAACGATCTCCGGTACGACACGCGTATCAGCTTCATGGAAGCGGTGCACGGCACCACCAAGGAAGTTGAACTCAACAGAAGAGATACCTGCTGGACCTGCGAGGGGTCAGGGTGCCGTCCGGGGCATCAACGCCAGAACTGTCCATCCTGCGGCGGCAGGGGGCAGGTGGTCCGCTCCCAGGGCTTTTTTCAGGTCAGTTCAACCTGTCCGCAGTGCCACGGCGAAGGGTCCATTATCACTGATCCCTGCGATGACTGCCGGGGCAGCGGCCTGGTAAACAGGACCAAGAAGGTGTCCATCAAAATTCCGGCCGGCGTCGACACCGGGGCGCGGATGAGGCTCAAGGGAGAGGGCGAGGGCGGCCGCAGAGGCGGTCCCACGGGAGACCTCTACGTGATTATCGATGTCGAACCCCATGAGTTCTTTGGTCGTGAAGGCGACAATATTTATTGCCGCCTGCCCATCTCCATGGTCGATGCAGCCCTGGGGGTTAAAACAGACGTGGTCACCATACACGGCACCAAGAAGCTCACCGTTCCGGAGGGCAGTCAGTCGGGCGAGGTATTCACCCTGCGGGGTGAAGGCGTGAAAAATCTTCGCGGCCGAGGTCGCGGTGACATGTACGTGGAATTGCAGGTAATGACGCCGACAAATCTCTGCGAGGAGCAGAAAAAAGTTCTCCGGGAGTTCGACACCCTGTGCGACAAGCATGGCCAGAACAAGGAACACGAGGGTTTTTTCACCAAACTGGTGAACGAGGTGATGGGTAAAACAGGGTAGCCGATGACCGACGGGAACGACAACAGATTGACCCATTTCGATGCAGACGGCAAAGCCGTTATGGTCGATGTCGGGGGTAAGCAGGAGACCCAGCGGGTCGCTGTGGCCGCCGGCAGCATCGTTATGAACCGGCAGGCCTTCGAACTGGTGAAAAGCGGTACGATGGCCAAGGGAGACGTACTCGGCGTCGCCAGAATCGCGGGTATCATGGCGGCCAAAAATGTCGATCGCCTGATTCCGCTGACCCATCCTCTGATGATCAACCGGGCTGAGGTCGATTTTTCCTTTATCGAAGACGACTGCCGAATCGAAATCGAGGCGACGGTGTCGATCACCGGTAAAACAGGAGTTGAAATGGAGGCGCTGACCGCGGTATCGATGGCAGCGCTGACCATTTACGATATGTGCAAGGCTGTGGATAAAACGATGAAAATCAGCGATATTCGTCTGCTGAGCAAGACGGGAGGAAAGAGCGGTGATTTCAGTCGTCAGGACTGAAATTATGCCGGACTCTGATTCCCCGAGTGTGTAACGTATTACAGGAGATTTTGGATGGACAACAAGTTATTGGAAAAATTCAAAAAACAGCTCGTTGAAAAACGACAGGAGATTCTCAGCGAAGCTGACAAGACCCTGGCAGAGATGACCGATCAGAACTCCAATGTACCCGATCCCAATGACCGGGCCACCATCGAGTCAGATCGCAGTTTCGAGCTTCGCATCAGGGACCGGGAACGGAAACTGCTCTCGAAGATTGAAGAGGCGCTCCTGCGGATCGACGAAGGTGAATACGGCATTTGTGAAGAATGCGGCTGCGACATCAACGTTAAGCGCCTCGAGGCGCGGCCGGTGACCACGCTTTGCATCGACTGCAAGACCATGCAGGAAAAGAAGGAAAAATCACAGGGCCAGTAATTTATGCCGCAGCTCAGGAGAGACCCGGTCCTTGGACGATGGATCATTATTTCCAAGGAGCGGAGAAAGCGGCCCAATGATTTTGTCATTGAGGAAGCCAAGGTAATTGGAGGTTTCTGCCCGCTCTGTCCCGGCAACGAGACTTTTACCCCTCCTGAGGTACTGGCCTATCGCAGCGGCATCGCCACTACAGGAGACGGGCCCGACTGGCAGGTCAGGGTCGTACCCAACAAATACCCGGCTTTAAAAATCGAGGGTGATCTCGGCAAAGAAGCCGAAGGGCTCTATGACCGGATGAACGGTGTCGGTGCCCACGAGGTGATCATCGAGAGTCCCGATCACCACGACATGTTCTGGAACCTGCCGACCGAACATCTGGCTCTGGTATTCCGAGCCTATCGTGACCGGATCAAGGACCTTGAGCGCGATCCCCGGTTCCGTTATGTAATGATCTTTAAAAATCACGGCAAGGCGGCCGGTGCCTCGCTGGAGCATGGCCATTCCCAACTCATCGCGTTGCCGGTGCTGCCTCGCATGCTGATTTCCGAGTTCAACGGTGCCGAATCCTATTACCGCTACAAAGAACGCTGTATTTTTTGCGATATCATCCGCCAGGAACTCCAGCAGGAAATCAGGGTGGTCTGCGACAACGACCACTTCATCACTATTTCACCGTTTGCACCCCGCACCCCTTTCGAGATGTGGGTATTGCCCAAAGACCATGCCTCGGGCTATTGTGCGCACACTCAGAATCAGGAGCGGCTGACGGCGCTGGCTCAGATTTTCTCGGAAAGCCTCAAGCGTCTGGAAAAATGTATTCCCAATGTACCTTACAATTTTGTGCTGCATACCCAGCCGCTGCGCTCGGGAGAGATGGAGCACTTTCACTGGCATTTCGAGATTGTCCCCAAATTGACTTCCATCGCCGGCTTTGAATGGGGTTCAGGCTTCTACATAAACCCCATGCCGCCTGAGGAAGCGACTCGATATTTACGCGAATCTCTGGATAGCTGAAGGGAGTTGCCATGAAAACCATACTGCTTGTTGACGACGACGAGTCCATTCAACTGCTCTATCAGGAGGAGTTCAAAGAAGCGGGCTACAAGGTGGTTTCGGTCTACAACGGAAACGAAGCGCTGGATATGTTCAAGCAGACCGCTCCCGATCTTGTCGTTCTCGACATCCAGATGCCCGGTCTGAACGGCATCGAGGTGCTCCGTCAAATCAAGATGGTCGATTCAAAAGTGCCCGTTATCCTCAATAGTGCGTACCAGGAATTCAAGCAGGATCTGGGTGCCTGGGCATCAGACGAATATGTCGTCAAGTCCTCCGACATCGGTGAATTGATGGCAGCGGTAGAGAAACACATTGGTTGAGTCTCTGGAAGACGGGACATGAAAGATATTCAAAATCAGACCGATCACCGCTGCATCGACATCAAAAAGGTGGGGGTGAAAACCATCACCTACCCGATCACGGTGCTCGACAAGGCACAGGCCAGTCAGAAAACGGTGGCCAGCGTCAACATGTACGTCAATCTGCCGCATCGGTTCAAGGGAACACATATGAGCCGTTTCATAGAAATTCTCAACCGTTTTCACGGCAAGATCGACATCAGTCAGTTCCACCTCATCCTCGAGGAAATGAAGGATCGACTCGAGGCTGAGGCTGCGCATATGGAAATGAAATTTCCATTTTTCCTGCATAGAAAAGATGATCTTGATACCTTTGAGATGCGCCGCTACGATTGTACCATGCACTGCTTCCTGGAAGAGGAGAATGATTTGCGGCTCGACATAAGCGTACCGGTGGCCCACCCCTTCAACGGCGGTAAGACAAGCGGCAGCATTGCGGCGGTGGGACTTTGGGGAAAGGTGCTGGTAAGTGTACGATTCAACAGGTTCATGTGGCTCGAGGACCTGATCGACATGGTCGAGGACATTACCCGCTCAGAATCATTTTCCAGCACCGAGGGCGACAGTACCAAGCCGGTGGAGACCCTGCTGGCCAAGCTCGAGCAGAGATTCTCACAGCTCCAGGAGCTTGCCTGGTATGAGCTAACCGTGGAAAATGAATCCCAGGGATATTCACTGTTTGCCAGAACATCGGGCCCCGAGCAGGAATCACATTAAGGCATTGATAAATTCATCCATTACGAAAAAAGGTTCCCATGAGCGATTTATTATTCGAGATCGGCAGCGAAGAAATACCGGCATCCTTCATCCTGCCTGCCACAGCCCAGATGGAGCAGCTGTTCACCGACAAGATGGGGGCGCTTGGAATTCCTTTTGAATCCATTGCCCAATATGCTACCCCGCGCCGGCTGGCAATCGTGGTCAAGGGGATCGCCGAGGGCCAGCAGGATGTCGAAGAGGTGCTGCTCGGACCGTCGAAGCAGGCAGCCTTTGACCAGGATGGCAAGCCGACACCGGCGGCAGAGGGGTTTGCGCGCTCCAAAGGGGCCAGCGTCGACGACTTGGAAGTGGTGGAGACTCCCAAGGGCGAGTATCTGCAGCTGACAAGAACGGTGGTGGGCAAGCAGACCAGTGAACTGCTTCCCTCCCTGCTGGAGGAGATAATCCTGGCGCTGTCTTTTCCCAAATCGATGAAGTGGGGTGCCAACCAGCACAGTTTTGCCCGGCCGATTCAGTGGATCCTCGCCCTGTTTGACGGCAAGGTGGTTCCCTTCGAGCACGAAGGAATCAAAGCCGGCAACAAGACCTGCGGTCATCGTTTCATGGCCCCGGATCCGGTGGTGATAAAAACTGTGGATGGGTATGAAAAGAATTTAGAGGCAGTATCAGTCATTGGTGATTTCGAACTCAGAAAAGAAAAGGTGCTGAACGAGATAAAGGAAGCGGTGGCTGCTGCCGATTTTGGTACCGACGCAGAAGTGGCGGTACATGAGGGACTTCTCGACACGGTAACGAACCTGGTGGAAATTCCATTTGGTGTCTGCGGCCGTTTCGACGATAAATTCCTTGCCGTTCCCGACGAAGTGCTCATCACTTCCATGCGAGAGCATCAGAAATATTTTCCAGTAGTTGCTCGTGATGGAAAATTGCTGCCCGGCTTTGTGGCCGTAAACAACACCCGGGTAATTAAGCCCGAACTCACCCGCGAAGGACATGAGCGGGTCCTGCGGGCCAGGCTTGAGGACGCCTATTTCTTTTATGAGACAGACAAAAAGAGGCGACTCGAGGACCGGGTCGACGATCTTGGCGGGGTAATTTTCCAGGCCAAACTGGGTTCCATGAAAGAGAAAACCGAGCGGGTCGTCAAGCTGGCCAGGTTGCTGTCGGAGATGCTCGCCCCTGATCTCGTGGACGACGCCTGCCGCGCCGCACTTCTCTGTAAAGCTGACCTGACCACCGATATGGTCGGTGAATTTCCCAGTCTGCAAGGGGTGATGGGCAGTTCATATGCCCGCAATGACGGTGAAAACGATGTGGTCGCCACGGCCATTCTGGAGCACTACATGCCGCTGCGCTCGGGAGCAGCGCTGCCGGGCTCAGAGCAGGGGACACTGGTTGCCATGGCCGATCGTATCGATACCATAGCCGGTAGTTTCGGTATTGGCCAGAGCGCCACCGGAACGGCCGATCCTTTTGGCTTGCGCAGGCTTAGTCTGGCGCTGCTGCACCTGATCGAGGACCGCTCTTACAGCTTCGATCTGCCTGCGGTATTCAGCAAGGCTTTGGCTCTTTACGGCGATCGGGTGGATGGTTCGGCCGAGACGGTCGAGCGCATTGTCCAGTTCGTCCAAGGCCGGTTTATCAATGACTGTGTCCGTCAGGGAATGGAGCAGAGCGCGGTTGAGGCGGTGGTGTCGGTTGAATTTATCGATGTGATCGACTGTGTGAAGAAAATCAAAGCCTTTGAGGGCATCCGACACGACCAGTCTTTTGATCTGTTGGCCGGCTCATTCAAGCGGATCAGAAATATCATCAAGGATCACCGGGACACCGAAGTGAATAGCGCACTGCTGCAAGAAGATGCCGAAAAGACGCTGTTCAGTACCTACAAGAAACTTGACGAAATAGGCGTGGAGAAACTTGATGCCGCAGACTATCTCGGTTTTCTCACCGAGATGATGGCGCTCAAAGAACCGGTGGATCGATTTTTCGACGACGTCATGGTGATGACCGAAGATGAAGCGGTGAAGCACAACCGATTGAATCTACTGACGGGCATTAACCGACTTATCCTGAGGGTGGGGGATATCTCTAAGATGCATAGCGGCTAGGCCCGGAAACGTTGCTTTTGTTCAATCTTCTTGTTGTGAATGGAAAGCGAATCCTCGGCGTATTGCTTATACCCCTGAGAGGCAATTCCCATCCACGCCTTGATCTTGAACAATCTTGTCAGGTTCTGGATATAAACTAGGCCATGTAAAAATCACCCGTTTC
>CBFCWR010000136.1:0-7915 GCA_965601575.1 uncultured Desulfofustis sp.
GAGAACCAGGAGACGGCCGGTTGCAGCCGGACTGGTTTCCCCTGAACTGGCAAGGAGGCAGGGACAGCTGCTGGCGGCAAGCGGTTTGCTGCTTCTCTTCATCGGCACATCCCGGCCCTTGGCAGTTTGTGCCGGTGCTGCGGCTCTGGTGCTCTATAATTTTGTCTATACGCCGCTGAAGTATAAATCGATCTGGGCAATTATTCCCGGAGCCATTTGCGGAGCACTGCCGCCCTATATCGGCTGGCTTGCGGGGCAAGGGCCCTTGTTTTCGCCGGTCATACTAGGCGGAGTGCTGCTGCTTGTCATCTGGCAGATACCGCACTTCTGGCTGGTTATGTTGAGCAATAAACGGGATTACCATGAATCCCCGCTGCCCAGTCTATCACGCATGGTTTCTGAATCGAGATTGCAGATGCTTATCGTGCTCTGGGTTGGCGCACTGATCACAGTAGTTCATACTCTGCTGGCCATGTTTACGGCGACGCCGCTTACCATACGAATCATGATAAGCGGGGTCAGCCTGATCGTGCTGGCTGTCTTCAGCCTGCAGATGGGAATCAGTAAGCAGCCTCACTACCGGTTCCTTTTCATGCTGCTGAACTCTTTCATGCTCCTTACCATGGCTTTGCTTACGGTTGGTGCAATCGTCGCCTGAATCTACCGGCGTCGGTCGCCACGCCCCAGGCCAAGTGACGCAAAACTGTGACAACTCGAAGATATGAAGAGGTTTTATCATGGGTGGAAAGAAGGTGAAGAAAAAGTGTTGTGGAAAATACAAGAAGAAAGGCAAGCACTGCTCCAGCTGCCCCCTGAGCGGTACCGGAAAAGATTGTAAGGCCGACAAGGACTACTGCAAAGGTTGTAAGGCCAAGAAGAAGTCAAAGAAGAGTAAAAAGAAAAAATAATCTACTTCTCGGGAAAAACACTATGGCAATCGACTGGGCATACTTGAGGAAGGGATGAGTTTCGTGCACCAAAGCCCGTGAGGCTTTCAAATCCAGCAACAAAGAAATTCGACAGGAAGTTGATGCCAAGAAAGAGGTGGTTGGCCCGGATCAGGTCTGGAGTTTCCTTAAGCAAGCGTCCACCGTTCACGTGGCCAGCGGGCAGAAAACCCTTACCTTCACACCCGATTCTTCCAACAAAGAGGAATTGATCAACAAGGCGACCGGCAGAACAGGCAACCTCAGAGCACCGGCGCTGCGCATAGGTGACGATCTTTACATCGGCTATAATGCAGCGATGTATGAGGATCTCTAACCCTCAGTTCTCCAGAGCGACGGTATCTTTCAGGAGCTGTTCGGCGATACTGCTGCCTAAGGCTTTGGCTTCCAGAAGTTGATCGACAGTGTGGCCGAAGTGCGGGTAGCGATCGGCTAATAAAGGCATTTTTTCGGGATGATACCCGGCAGATTTAAGAAACACCCCGATGGTACTCCACGGCTCGCGGACCGGATGGTGGAAAATGATGGATTCGGTAAGCTGGGCGTCGCAATCTTCCAGTTTTTTTCTCAATCCCCAGTCATGCAGGCGGTAGTAGCCTCGACAGGAAATCAGCGGGGTTACCTGTTTGTTGCTGAATAGGCTTTTACCGTATCGGTCCAGCAGATCGAGTATGGGGCCGCTTGGGTTGTAGGACCAGGTGGGGCCTGCCAGAATGATCAGATCAAAGGACTGGAAACATTTGTCTGAAGGTGGTTTGATGGCAACTCGTTTTCTGAAAAAGGTGAGCACCATCATTTTCAGGGTTTTAAACACTGAATAAAACGGGAACCCGACGCGCGTGCGCACCTTAATCTGCTCGATAAAGACCTCAATCCCCTGGCTGCTCAGCCCTTCGGCGAGCAGGTTGATCAAGCCTCTGCTCTGACCGCTGAGGCTGTAGTAAATGATGCAGACTCGAGGAGCGCGATGATCCATAGTCGGGGCCATGTCTTTTGAGGCAGCGCGGCTGTTGAGCGAATACGTCTAAGCAGCCTCTTTCCGCATACCTATTCAACCAGGCTCAGTTAAAATCTCGAATCAGTTAGGCAGAATGTGTTATTCAGTTCGCCTGTATGGAATTAGAGCTCGATACCAAGCAGCCTTGGCTCCAGTTTCAGGCACCCGTCACGGTTCTTGGACCGCGTTAAAAAAAAAGCCGGAACCTGGGTTCCGGCTTTTTAAATTTAATCCTTATCGGCTAACCGTCATATTTCCAGAACGCTTCCTTTTCGGCGCCGCATACTGGACAGACCCATTCATCGGGAACCGATTCCCAAGGCGTGCCCGGGTCCACGCCATTTGCATAATCGCCTTCGGCTGGATCGTAAACGTAGCCGCATGGACATTCCCATTTCTGCATAACTGCCTCCATTATTTGGTTAATCTTTTATTTTTGATAGTCATTCTCATGTGAAAACGAATATACCGTATTTCCACATGGAGTCAACAACTAGTTGGCAGAAACAGGTCTCGCGAAACCACCTGGTTGATGGAAATTAGTGCTGTTGAAACAATAGTTTAGCCAGCGCGGGAGATGATTTCCTTGGCGGGTATCAGGGCGGTTGCCGTCGCCGATACGATGTTGCCTGCGACTCCCGGTCCGTCACCGGCCATGTACAGACCTTTGATGTCGGTTTCCAGGTTGTCGTCGGTCTCGACCTGGGTGGCGAAGAACTTGATCTCCGGGGCATAGAGCATGGTTTCGTCGTTGGCGACTCCCGGTACGACCTGGTTGAGCTGTTGCAGGCCATCGACTATGTTGGACAGTATGCGCTCCGGCAGGGCCATGGCGATGTCGCCGCAGGTCACATTTTTAAGGGTAGGATCGATATAGCTGTTTCGCACCCTGTTCCAGGTTGATCTTCTGCCCCTCTTCAAGTCCCCGTAGCGCTGCAGAATGGGTCTCCCTCCACCAATCAACGTGGCGAGCTTGCCGATCGACTCGCCGTAGGCCTGGTTGTCTTCAACCGGGTCATTGAGTACCACCTTGGAAAGAAAGGCGAAGTTGGCGTTGTCGCTTTTCCTGTCCATATAGGCGTGGCCATTTACACAGACAAAGTCCTGGTAGTTTTCCAGGGCGACAAAGCCGCCGAAATTGGTGCAGAAGGTGCGGGTCTGGTCGTCGTATCTGCTGGTCCTTATGAAAAAGGTGGGATCGTAAATCACCGAGCAGAGATCCTGCATGATTTCGTTGTGTACCTCTACCCGCACGCCAACTTCGATACCGCGCTGGGAAACATCGATATTGTTCCTGCGGGCGAGCTGGCCGACCCACTCGGCTCCCACCCGTCCCGGAGCCATGATGATGTTGTTGGAACGGTAAGTGGCTTTATCGGTTACCAGACCAGTGACTTCACCATTCTCGACGATGATGTCCTGGGCTTCTTCGAGGTAGTGAAAGACAACCCCGCTGTTCTGGATATATTCCGCCATTCCAGCGATATGGGAGGGCAGGTTGTCGCTGCCGAGATGCTTCTGCTTGATGATCAGCAGATCAATGCCGCTTTTGCGGGCATCCTTGCGGATTTGGTTGGCCAGTTCCATATCGGTGGGAAACACTTTGCCGTCCATGCCGAAACGATTGAAAATCTGTTCGGTTTCATCGATGAGCAAACGCGCATCTGCTTCAGGAAGAAACTGGGTCAGGTCGGTTTTGCCGAGTTTGTGGATAAAGTTGAGTTTACCGTCGGAGAACAGGCCAGCCCCGCCAATACCGCACAAAATATTGCAGGGTTTGCATTTGATGCAGCCGTTTTCCTTTATGGGACATTTGCGTTTCAGCGGAGAATTGCCCTTATCGAGCAGCAAGACGCTGAGATTGGAATTTTCGGCAAGGTAATAAGCTCCGAAGAGCCCGGCTGGACCGCCTCCGACAATGATGACGTCAAATTCTGTTTGTTTTGATTTTACCATGAAAAACTACGGGTAGATTAAAAACGCTACGCTTCGGGCTTCTCTTCAGATGCATCTTTCTCCACAGGAAGCCCAAATCCCATGCGCACCTTGCTTTCGATTTCACTCATCATTTCAGGATGATCGCGTAAAAACTGTTTGGCGTTTTCCCGCCCCTGGCCGATCCGTTCGTCGAGATATGAGTACCAGGCTCCGCTCTTGTCGACGATATCCTGCTCGACCGCGAGATCTAAAATGTCACCCGCAGCAGAGACTCCCTCGCCGAAAATTATATCGAATTCGGAAATTTTGAACGGGGGAGCAACTTTGTTCTTGACCACTTTGACCCTGGTACGGTTGCCAATGGCCTCCTGGCCGTCCTTGATCTGGCCGATTTTCCTTATGTCGAGTCGGATGGAGGAGTAAAATTTCAGTGCGTTTCCACCAGTCGTGGTCTCCGGGTTGCCGAACATTACCCCGATTTTCATCCTGATCTGGTTGATAAAGATCAGGATGGTGTTCGAACGGTTCAACACGCCGGTGAATTTACGCATGGCCTGCGACATCAGCCGGGCTTGTAAACCGACATGCGAATCGCCGACGTTGCCGTCGATTTCAGCGCGGGGTACAAGTGCGGCAACCGAGTCGATAACAATGATGTCGACCCCGCCGGAGCGTATAAGTATCTCAGCAATCTCAAGCGCCTGCTCACCGAAATCCGGTTGGGAAACGAGCAGGTCGTCAATGTTTACCCCAAGTCGCTCGGCATAGTTGGTATCCAGGGCATGCTCAGCATCGATAAAGGCAGCCTGACCGCCACGTTTCTGGGTCTCGGCGATGGCATGAAGCGCCAGGGTGGTCTTGCCGCTGGATTCCGGTCCATAGATTTCGGTGACCCTGCCACGCGGCAGGCCACCAATGCCAAGTGCGATATCGAGGCTCAGGGCTCCGGTGGGAATGACCGGAACCAACTCGGCTTCCCGAGAGCCAAGCCTCATGATCGATCCTTTGCCAAACTGACGGTGGATCTGGTTAAGTGCGTTTTCGACGCTACTCATTTTGTTTTTGTCTGTTGCCTGCATGGGGACTCCTAATTGCTGATTTTTTCGTTATTGAGCACAAGCGCTAAGATATAAAAAGAAGTGGAAGAAACATCAAGATTGATTAGCTCATCTCTGCTCCAGCCAAAAAAATATTGTCGAGGAAACATCTGAGCATATTTAAACCGGCCTGGGCTGCACTGGTCTGTATGCGGTTTCGATCTCCGGAAAAATTAAATACATCGACCTCTTCCCCCCGCCGGCTGCTGATACCGATAAACACCGTTCCCACCGGTTTATCTTCGGTACCGCCGTCCGGCCCGGCGATACCGGTAATGGAGAGGCCGATATCGGCGCCTGACCGTTTCCGCACCCCAATGGCCATTGCAGCTGCCGTTTCTCTGCTTACCGCGCCGCTCTTTACGAGAGTGGCATGTTCGATACCGAGAAGCCCCTCTTTGAGTGCATTGGCATAAGCCACTGCTCCTCCGAGGAAATATCTGGAACTGCCCGGCACTCTGGTAATCCGGTGGGATAAGAGCCCGCCGGTGCATGATTCCGCCACCCCGAGCTGTAACCCTGCCTGCAGCAGCTTTTCGCCGACAATGGACTCAAGCTCTTCGCCATCCTGCCCATATGCGGCATCACCGAGTAATTGTTCGAGATCACTGCAGGCCGACTCGAATCGTAATGTTCCTGAAGCCTGATCGGTGGTTCTGACCATGATGCTGACGTGAACATCGGGGTAGACCGGGTAATAGCCTATTTTAATTTCCGGGGCCAGATTTAACTCCTTAATTCTCTGGTTAATTTCTGATTCGGCCAGGCCAAATACCTTGTAAATGCGCTGCCTGGTCTGCAGTATTGCCCCTTCCTGCCAGGCCATGAGCTTGGGCAGTACGATCCGGGTCATCAGGTCCTTCATCTCCTCCGGTACCCCGGGGAGGAAAAAGATGGGCGTGTCATCATGGATCAACTGGTAGCCGGCTACCCGTGAATCGGGTTCCAGCGATTCCGCACCGCCGGGCAGCCAGGCCAGTTTTTCCAGTGGATTGTCCCTGGATAGCCTGCGACTGGCAAGATGTTCCCTTATCCAGGCAAGAATTGCCAGATCAGGCATCGTTGGCCGATTGAGCGCCTGGGAGACGGCCATATTGGTGATATCATCATCGGTGGACCCGAGGCCGCCGGTGACGATAATGAAGTCAGCCCGGCCGATTGCCCGGAGCAGTGCCTCACCTATGAGTTCCGGCGAATCGCCGATGGTGCTCATGGCATGAATGGTGTGGCCGGCGTCGAACAGTTTTCGGGCGGCATAGCCGCTGGTGGTGTTCATGATTCTGCCTGAGGTGAGTTCGTCACCAATTGCAATGATTTCGCCAATCATCTCCTACACTATCCTGGCTTTGACGGTTGTCTCCGAAAGTTCGATAAGCTCAACGACAACGGGCGTCGCGGGCAGTTTCCGGGGGAGGGCTGTCACCACGGGAATGTAGTTGTCAGTATAGCCTTTGAGTGTGCTGCCGGAAAGCTTTTCCGTCTCCAGCAACGCATCTCTTTGGGAATTAAGGTAACGGCGGTAAAAGGCGCTGCTTTTTTCCCTGCCCAGGGAACGCAATATCTCAACCCGTTGCTGTTTGATATCGGGGGCGATGTGATCATCAAACTCGGCGGCCTTGGTGCCTGGTCGTTTCGAGAATGGAAAGACATGAAGGTAGGTGCAGTCGGTGGAGTCGATGAGCTTTCTGCTGTTTTCAAACATCGAGTCCGTTTCGCCAGGAAAACCGACCATCACGTCAAAGCCGATTGCCGCATCGGGGACGGCAGCGCGACATGTGTCGACGACTTCTCTGAACTGTTCTCTGGTGTAGCGCCTGTTCATACGTTTCAGAATTTGATTATCGCCGCTCTGCAGCGGAATATGCAGATGCGGCATCAAATTGTCGGCTTGAGTCATCAAATTCAAAAGTTCTGTACCGATTTCCAGCGGTTCTATAGAGGAGAGTCTGAACCGTGTCGAGGAGAATTTCCGGCATAACCTATCAAGTAGTCCGACGATATTACAATTCTCTGACAGATCCAGGCCATAGCGGCCGACATGGATGCCGGTAACCACGATTTCGTGATGCCCTGCCTGGGCGTACATGGAGGCTTGCCGCATAACTTCGTCGAGCGGCAGGCTTCGGCTACGCCCCCTCGCATAAGGGACGATGCAATAACTGCAGAAACTCTCGCAGCCGTCTTGAACGCGCAGATAGGCCCGGGTCCTGCCTTCAAACCGGTCTACCTGAAGCGGAGCTATTTCCTGGACCTGGGCAATGTCACGGCTGGGGCGAGAATCCGTCTCCGAGCGGCCTGCCAGCAAATTGCCAATGATATGCTCCTTGGCGTCGTTGCCGGCGATCATCAGACGCGAGGGGTCGATGTCCGGGAGGCGGCTCAACTCATCATGCTCGAGTTGAGCGTGACAGCCGGTGACCAGCACCACCGCCTGGTCATTGCGCCTCAATGCCTTTCTGACTTCACGTCGTGATTCACCTCCGGCTTTGGCGGTGACGGTGCAGGTGTTGACGATGATGTAATCGGCCGCTTCGAGATCGCTAGTAACTTCCACTCCCTGATGTTCCAGCTGGCTCTTGAATGCGGCGGTCTCAAACTGGTTGACTTTGCAGCCAAGGGTGCTCAAATAGGCCTTTTTCATTACTCGGAACGATTCAGGAAGCGATTATTTCAGCGGATCCTATTACCTGGTTACGGTGATAGAGTACGGCATACTGGCCCGGGCTTATGGCCCGCTGTGGCTGGTCAAATTCAACTGCGATCAGGGTCCGATCAATATCGGTAATCGTTGCCATCGCCCCGGCATGGGTGGAGCGTATCTTCACTGTGAATCGATCGCCGTGTCTCGGAGGTGTGGGGACAAGCCAGTGTGGCGCCACCGCCGTGAGGACCCTGGTGTTCAGGTGTTCGTTTTTGCCAACAATCAGCTGGTTTGT
>CBFCWR010000137.1:0-7912 GCA_965601575.1 uncultured Desulfofustis sp.
TCTTGATCGACACCGAATCGAATTTCTTCATGAACGACGAGCAGCAAAGCTCCCTGCCGCACACACCGATGCCGCCAATCATCTTGGTCTCATGGCGCACCCCCACCTGACGCATTTCTACCCGGGTGCGAAATTCCTGAACCAGATCTTTAACCAGGGCCCTGAAATCGACCCGGGAATCGGCGGTGAAGTAAAAGATCATCTTGCTGCCGTTGAAAAATTTTTCAACCCTGATCAGGCGCATGATCAACTGATGCTTGTCGATCAGGGTTTGGCAAATGTCAAAGGCCGAATCCTCATGGGCCGAGAGCTTTTGATAGCGGTTTTCCTCATCGGATGTGGGTCGCCTGGAGATCTCAAAACTGCCCCGGCGGATCACTTCAGATTGCGGATTTGGTGGTGCAAAACCATAGACCACTGCGGGCTCGAGACCATGATCGGTTTTGACCATGACCGTCTCATCACGCCTCAAATTCGGCATTTTTGCCATGGCGGTGAATTCCTGCCCGTCCCTGCGAAACCGAACCCGGTAAAAATGGGCCTCCGTTTCTTCTATTCTGTCGTTTTCTTCTACGTTTTGTTCACTCATAATAACATCTATCACTAGGCCAGATTTACTGCAAAACAAACATATTACAATACTTCAGCCACTGGTGATTGTAAATTAAAAAGGAGGACCTCGGAAACCAGGGTTTTATTGCAGTTTCTGTCCAGTTGGCGCTGTGCGCGGTCCAGTGCCGCAAGCCTTCGCTTTTGCAAGTCGATATCCGTGTGGGGCCTCTCGGTCATCCGGTCTCTTACCCACATCCTCAAAAGCCCCAGCAGCAGCGGCAGATCTTCTTTTAAAGCGGCAAGCTCGGCGGCGGCCTCAAGAACCGGGGTGACCCCATCCTCACCATCTGTAAACTCAGTCTCCACCACTTGTACAACTGCTCGGTAACGATCCACCAGTTCTTTGTTTTTCAGAGTCATGGCAGTACCGGGACTTCCGCCGGCGAGCTCAGCCAGCAGGCGGGCCTCGTCGAGACCAATTTCGGGAAATTTCTGCCCGATCACTACCGCACATTCTTCCACCGGCAGTCCGTAGAACGTCAAGGTTTGACAGCGCGACACGATGGTCGGCAGCAACTGCCTGCTTGATTCGGATGTGAGAATCAGCAGATTGTTCATCGGCGGCTCCTCGAGGGTTTTGAGCAAACTGTTGGCCGCCTCGGTGGTCATCGCATGGATATCTTCGATTATCACCACCCT
Organism: uncultured Desulfofustis sp.; assembly: GCA_965601575.1. Classification (GTDB taxonomy): domain Bacteria; phylum Desulfobacterota; class Desulfobulbia; order Desulfobulbales; family Desulfocapsaceae; genus JABDQA01. The sequence goes on from CBFCWR010000137.1 coordinate 1,252, forward strand.
CATCGCAGACTCATAGGGAGGGTATGAAAGAGAGCGACACAAGTCCCTGACCCTGTCGATTTTTATGGTGCCGTTTTCCGGTGATACCACAACCACATCGGGATGGTTTCCTGAACCGAGTTTACGGCAGGATGAACAGGTTCCGCAGCCGCTGGGGCCATCCGGCTCGGCACAATTGATCCGGGCTGCGGTCATCAGGGCGGCACGTTTTTTACCAACCCCGTCCGGGCCTCGAAACAGATAGGCGTGGGGCATCCTGCCAGATTCCAGGCTGCGGCCAAGGAGGTTTTTGACCTTATGCTGGCCGGCCAGCGCAGCGAATGAAAATTCGTCCAACATCATCTAGAACAGCGTGTGCTGCTTGTTTGAGCCCGGCCCTTCGTCCTTGGCCTTGGTTTCGATGGGAGCGCTTCCATTAAGCATCGGTTTAACCAGGATATAGCGTTCCAGGCTCCGTTGATAGTCGCTCCAGGTCGGTCCATCCGCCTTGAGCTTGGCACTCAGCTGGTCGACCAGACTCATTTTGGCGTCCATATCATCGATGAAGCTCAGCAACAGCGCTTCCGCGGTCATCGGCACCACTGGTGAGCCGAATTCCTGCTTGCCGTGATGGCTGATCACAAGGTGCTGAAGATGGACAAGAAGCTCTCTGGGAAAATCCTCGATCTCGGCCGCCACTCCGGCAAGAAATTCACTGCCGATCACCACATGCCCTTTGAGCCTGCCGATATCGGTATAATCGATGACTCCCACTTCGCTCTGAAGTTCCACGGTTTTTCCGATATCGTGCAAAAGCGCGCCGGCAATGACCAGATCCCTGTCGACGGTACGGTAGTGATCAGCAAGCAGCGACGCCACCCGGGCCATGGAAAGAGAATGCTCGAGCAACCCGCCGCGATAGGCATGATGGATCCCCTTGGCCGCAGGCGCATGCTGAAATCGTTCACCCACCTCGGTTTCATGAAATATCTTGTACAGTAGTTTGCTGAGAAAGGGATCTGCTATTTCGCTGAGTCGCTGATCAAGCTCGGATTCCATCGAGGCCGGGTTTCTGCTGCTGGCGGCCAGATAGTTTTCCATTTTCAGGCTCGCCTGGTCTGTGGCTTCAATATGATCAACTCTCAATTGCAGTTTGTCACGGTAAGTCTGGACCGCACCGCACACTCGAACAACCTGGCCGGGGATGCAGATTTTCTCCAGCGCCTCGGCATTGTCCCAGGCCGGTCCGCCGATATCCCCGCTCCGGTCAGCAAATACCAGCGACAGATATGGTTTACCCGCGCGAGTTTCGGCTAATCGAACTGATTTCACCAGAAACAGGTCATCGACCTGCTGGCCCTCTTCAAGCGTGTTGATAAATTGTTTTTTTTCCATTATTCGAAACGGCCCCGTTCAATCCAGGACCGGCTATCCTTTAAGTTTTTTCCATGTCTTGTCTAGTTCGAGCCGATAGGTACCGACATATTCAAAGGGTGGACCTGTTCCCCATTCCGAAGGCCCGACAAGAGAAAACACCAAATCACCGTTTTTTTTTCGATACAGGTGGTACGTGTGTCCCGGCTTCTTGGCAAAGCCGCACTCGGCCCGGTGCAGCTCCTGATTCTCCCTGGTTTCCGCCAGAATCTTCCGAGCCTTGGCACGCAGCTGCTCCATTTGTTCCGCCAGCAACCGGAGCTGGGCGGTTGCCTGCACGGTAAGCATATCATCCGCCTCTGCCAGTTCCCTGGCCAGCTCTACCAGCTCCATGGCCGGGGCCAGTCGACTCACCGGATAAGGGGAACTGTGGGCCGGCGACCGCACATTTTCACCTTTATATTTCTCACCCATGTTTCTATATTCCGGCTGACGCCAACATTACGTGTTTAATTCAGATCAGTAGTATATACATAGCAACAGAAGTTCAAGGTGCACTGCCGGGCGAGACACGAGCGAGAGGTGCGCACCGCTGCCAGGCAGCAGTGCGATACGGCAGTTCGGCACATCACGCTGCTCGAGTGGATGGGTTGGACTTCTGCTGCTGTGTATAGTAACGATTATTACCCAAATAACATCTGGTTTTTTGGTATTTGCGCTCCATGACGAAGAGGATCCTCATACGCGACTGCACCCTTTTAACAGATGGTGCCGCAGCTCCGCGCCCCAACCAGTTCGTGACCGTCGAAGGCCCAGTGGTGAACTCGCTGGGTCCAATGGCCGACTGTCCTGACCCCAGGGATTTTCATGTGATCGAGGGTCATGAAAAACTGGTAATGCCTGGTTTGGTCAACGGCCACAATCATGCAGCCATGACGCTGTTTCGCGGTATTGCCGATGATCTGAGCCTGCACACCTGGCTGCATGATCATATTTTCCCGGCCGAGGCCGCCCACGTCAATCCGGAAATGGTCTACTGGTCAGCCAAACTGGCGACCGCCGAAATGATAAGGTCGGGCACCACCTGCGTGGCCGACGGCTATTTCTATTCGAGTTATGCCGCCCGGGCTTTCAGCGATGCGGGTCTGCGTGCCGTGGTGGGTCACGGTATTGTCGATTTCTCGGTCCCCAGCGTCCCCGACCCGGCCAAGAACATTGAAACCGTCGCCCAATTCATCGACCAGTGGCTGGGCCGGGATCATCTAATCAGCCCCGCTGTTTTCGCCCACAGCCCCTACACCTGTTCTCCGGCAACGCTGGTCAGGGCCAAGCGACTGGCCGACGACAGAGGGGTACGGTTTTTTATTCACCTGGCCGAATCGGCCAGTGAAGCGCAGCAGATCATCGATCCCCAAGCCAATTCACCAACCGGACACCTCGCCGCCCTGGGCCTGCTGGATTCCAACTGCACCTGCATCCACACCGTCTGGTTGAACGATGCCGATATCGATTCTCTGGCCGATCACCGCGTCGGTGTGGTCACCTGCCCCCAGAGCAACGCCAAGCTTGGTTCGGGTATCGCACCCGTCGCTGAACTCGTTGATAAAGGAGCCATCGTCGGACTCGGTACCGACGGGTGCGCCTCAAACAACAGTCTGGACCTGTTCAGGGAAATGGATATGCTGGCCAAATTACAAAAGCTCCAGCGCAAGGAGGCGACTGCCCTCAGCGCCGCACAGGTGCTGGACTGCGCCACTGCCTCAGGCGCCCGGGCGATCGGTCTCGACTCGGTCGGCAGCATCCTGCCTGGAAAACGCGCCGATCTCCTCCTGATCGATATGCACCAGCCCCATCTCACACCCTTTTATAACCAGGACATTCTCGTCTACGGAGCCAGCGGTAGCGATGTCGACACTGTGATTGTCGAGGGCAGGCTGATCATGCATGAGAAAAAGATACTCACCTTTGATCTCGATGAAGTTATCGAGCGAGTCAGAAAGTTGGCTGAACACGTTGCACCTGCAAGGTGAAACCCGATTTAATCACTACCCACAAGTGGAGCACCCGACCATGAGCAGACAGATGATCATTTCGGTCATGTCCAAGGACCGAACCGGCATAGTGGCCGACATCACCGGCGCCATTTACGAGCTTGGCGGCGATCTGGCAGATCTGAACCAATCCACCCTGGGGGGGTATCTGACCATGATTTTGTTCGCCACGTTTGATGGGGACATTACCCCCGCCATGCTGATGGATAGAGTCGCCGCCATCGACAGTCCCACGGCGCTCGACGTTGTGGCCAGGGAGATTCGCCAAACCCACGATCCGGCGCTTTCCGAACTGCCCCGGAAAACGTACATCATGACGACCCAGGGGCTGAATCGCAAAGGGTTGGTCTACGGTGTCAGCTCGTTCTGTTTTGAACACGATATAAACATCCTCGATCTGGCCACCACGATCAAAGGAGATATTTACACCATGGTGCTCCAGCTCGATTTGAGCAGAGTGGAATCGATCGTCGAGGTGCGGGCCGAGCTGGACAAATATGCCCGGGACCATGATCTCCAGATAGTGCTGCAGCACCATGATCTGTTCAAAGTGACCAATGAAATCCCGTTTTAACTAATAACAGTATTCACAAGGAGTTAGCATGCTGCGCTCAGATCAGATTCTGGCCACCGTCGAGATGATCCAGAAGGAGAACCTCGATGTCCGTACCGTCACCATGGGTATCAACCTGCTCGACTGCCGCGCTCCCTCGGTCGGCCAAACCTGCAAAAACATTGAAGATCGTATTGGTGAAAAGGCAGGCAAATTCGTCGAATCCTGTAACTTCGTTTCACGTAAACTCGGGATACCGGTGGTCAACAAACGTATTTCCATCACCCCCATATCTTTTGTCGGGGCAGGTTTTAAGCGCGATGACTTTGTCGAGCTGGCAATAAGTCTGGACCGGGCTGCATCCAGTGTGGGAGTCGATATCCTGGGTGGCTTTTCGGCCCAGGTGGAGAAGGGGCTCACCCAGACAGACCGGCAATACATTTTGAGCCTGCCCGAGGCACTGCGGGTTTCAGAAACCGTATGCGCCTCGATCAATATTGCCTCATCGCAGAAAGGCATCAACATGGACGCCCTTGCCATGCTCGGTCCCACCATTAAAGAGATCGCCGAACAGACCGCAGACCAGGGAGGATTCGGGGCAGCCAAGTTTGTGGTGTTCTGCAACCAGCCTGGTGACAACCCCTTCATGGCAGGCGCCATCCACGGGGTCGAGGAGGCCGATACGGTGCTCAATGTCGGCGTCTCCGGCCCGGGTGTCATCGCCCGTTCGCTGGAAAAATTAATCAATTCACGGAAAAGCGAAAAAAACGGCCTCAAGCTCGATGAAATTGCCGAGGAGATCAAACAGACCACCTTTCGGGTCACCCGCTGCGGGGAACTGGTCGGCAGACAGGTTTCCGATATGCTGGGAGTCGACTTCGGCGTCGTCGATCTGTCGCTGGCGCCAACCCCCAAAGTTGGCGACAGTGTCGGTGAAATCCTTCACATCCTCGGGGTCGACGCCATCGGGGCTCCAGGGTCGACGGCGATTCTGGCCATGCTCAACGATGCGGTGAAAAAAGGCGGCATTTTCGCTTCGAAAACCGTGGGCGGCCTGAGCGGCGCCTTCATTCCGGTAATGGAGGATGCGGTACTCGCTGAGGCGGTGGGCAATGACGACCTCTGTTTGGAAAAACTTGAGGCCATGACCTGTGTCTGTTCGGTGGGAATCGACATGGTCGCCATCCCAGGATCGGTCGATGGCGACACCATTTCAGCCATTATCGCCGATGAGATGGCGTTGGGTATGGTCAACAACAAGACCACCGCGGTCAGAATCATTCCGGTTCCCGGCAAAGAGGTGGGCGACTCGGTCAGCTTCGGCGGTCTGTTCGGAGCCAGTCCAATCATGGCGGTTCGCAACGTGGGAAAATCGTCGCGCTTCATAGGCTGGGGTGGCCGCATTCCGGCGCCGGTGCACAGTTTTAAAAACTGACGCAACGGGGCGCAGGCCTCACCGGGAGTAGCGCCGTCACCACCGATCGATATCCATTGCCGACGGCAACTCCACTCGAAAAGTGAGGGGGGTCCCCCTTATGGGATGGGTTACCTGCAAAAAATGGGAGAGGAGGCAGAGGGTTGGAAAAGAGCGCTTACCGACCCGCTCGGGGCCTCCATACCGGATGTCGCCCACCAAGGGGTGACCTGCCTCGGACAGGTGGGCCCTGATCTGATGGGTTCTGCCGGTGACCAGTTCCACTTCGACCAGGCTTATGAGATCCGGAACGGCACGAGTGCTCACCACCCGGTAGTTGGTCACCGCCTCTTTACCTCCGCTGCTGGCAGTTTTCATCCTGGTGGAATACCTGTCCCTGATCAAGTTCGAGACGTAGCGCCCCGCATTCGGCTCAGGTCTACCGACCACCAGAGCCAGATAGATCTTCTTGGCTCTGCGCGACCTGAATTGGGTACTCAGCGACTTGTGTGCCTGGGGGTGAATTGAAAAGGCGATCACCCCGCTGGTATCACGATCCAGCCGCTGGACCATGCCAATTTCCAGGCGGCGTCCGAAGCGGCGGTCTCTTTTCAACCACACCTGCAGAGCCTCGAACAGGGTTCCCTTGTACCGAGCTGGAGTGGGCTGGGTTTCTATGCCGGCCGGCTTATTGACGACAATGACATAGTTATCCTGAAAGAGCACAAGATCCTCACTGAGCCTGAACGGCTCGAGCGCGCCGCGATCGCGGTGCAGTTCGATCTGTAAGCCTTGGTCGAGAATTATCCCTGCTTTGCGCACCCTGCGGCCGTCGATATGGACACCGCCGAGATCAATTATTTTCCTGACCAGGGTGCGGGAAAGATCGGGACTGCGCTCAGCGAGAAACTGGTCCAGACGTCGCCCCTTATCTGCGGTGGCAGTCAAATAGCGCTTAACCATACTATCGGCGAGGACGCAGTTTGTCGAAGTGGGTTTCGGAGGCGGCCAGGTATGACCGAAGAGTACACAGGCCGTGTTGGTGGTGATTACCGTCCCGGGGGTGGCGAAACCTCTCTGGTGTCGCAGCCCAGATCTGAACTTCGGTGGAATTGCCCACCTTTACCCGCGTTTCATTCATTGGTAATTCCGTATTGATCTGGTATGGTCACGGCGAAAATAGGGAGAAAATCATTTTCCGGTATGGATCCATATTGCCCAGACAAGTCTTATGTTCACCACGCCACTGCCGCCGGTCACTGCCAGCAATCGCACATTTTTATGGACCAT
>CBFCWR010000138.1:0-7912 GCA_965601575.1 uncultured Desulfofustis sp.
ATCAAGGTTTTAGCTCATGACCGACAACCAGGCTCCCATTGTAGAAGCGCTCACCGGGTCGTTTCTCATATCCACACCCCAGATGCCCGACCCACGTTTCGAAGAACAGGTCATTCTCATATGCGCTCACAGCGAAGAGGGGGCCATGGGCGTTGCGGTTAATAAGCCCAACCCCTACTTCAGTCTCGAAGAAATTCTCAGAAGCGCCAATCTGAATGTCCCGGACGTCCCCTTGCCGCCAGTTTATGTGGGCGGCCCGGTAGAGCTCGAATCCGCTTTCGTGCTTTACCGATCGGATTATCGGGTGGAGCATCAGCTTGAAATCAACGATGGGCTGGCACTGTCCCGCGAATCTAAAATTCTTGAAGACATCAGCCGGGGCAGTGGTCCTGCAAGTTACCTCTTCCTGCTTGGCTATGCAGGGTGGGGACCTGGACAGCTCGAGTCGGAACTGCTGGCCGACGGTTGGCTTAGCCTGCCGGCAAGCGAATCTATCATCTTCGATATCGACAACCAGGAAAAATGGCGGACAGCAGCGATGCTCTATGGTATAGACATTTCGACCCTTGGCGACATGGCTGGTTACGCCTAGGGTGAACCGCTGGTTTTCCCTCATCAGTCGTTCAGAAGCAATCTCCAAGCTCCTGTTCAGGAGATTCAGGATAATCTCGAAACAAAGGCTTTCTAATCCACACGTCCATGCCCGATCTTGATGAAATATTTCGCTGCACCCAGTGCGGCTTCTGTTGCCACGGTGAAACCACCGTCTCGCTCGATGATGATGATCAGCGGCGTATGATAGCTGCGCTTGCAAAACCTGGTGATGAGGTCGCGGCGAAATACTGGAGAATCAGCGGATCTATCGTGCAGATGAAAACGGTGCAGGGTCACTGCATTTTTTATGATGACGGCTGTACCGTCTATCACGGCCGCCCGTGGCGCTGTAAGCAATGGCCCCTGGTCCCGGCGCTCCTGGAGGATGAGAACAACTTTCTCATTATCCGTGAATCGTGCCCGGGAATAAACAAGGAGTTGACCTATGAGGAATTCAGGGAGATCATGGCACGACTTCTTGGTGAGGGGGAAGACAAATAATCGTCTACCATGAGACTCGAAATTCTGCTGCTGAACAAGACTAAAGATTCATATCTACAGCAGGGGGTTGCCGATTACCTGCAACGCCTGAGGCGATATGCCCCAGTTGAACTCATAGAAATCAAGCTCAGAAATCTCACTTCCAGAAGCGATTCAGAAATCAAGGCTCAGGAAAGTGCTCTGCTCGACCGGCGGGCTGCCGAGGGAAGCTATCGCATCGCCCTGGACAGCCGCGGACAGCAATACAGTTCGGAAGAATTTGCCACGCTTCTCACAGAGCTGGAAAATAGAGCAATCAAAAGAGTTAGTTTCATCATTGGCGGACCGCTTGGCCTGGCCGTGGAACAGCTGCAGCGGGCCGACCAGGTTCTGTCGCTGTCGGCCTTGACTTTCACGCATGACATGACGCGCTTGATCCTGCTTGAACAGATCTACCGGGCTTACACCATCAAAGCCGGCACCAGCTATCACAAATAGGGTATCAGGTAGATATCGTAGCGGCTGCTTTTGCCGGAAATGGTAAAGGAAGGTTTCCTGTCGTCAAGGGTAGTGGCTCTGATCGGCCTCTTTACCGCCACTCTTTTGCGAGCCCCGTGCAGTGCCGCGCTCAGAAGCTGCGAGCCGTCATGATCGTCACCCACCAGCTCCCTCAGCATTCTCATTTTTTGCTTATTGAGCGATGACTTGGGTGTTGACGGGTACATCGGATCGAGAAACACGGTGTCGTAAATATCGAGACATGAAGAGAGATAGTCGATGGTATCGGCCAGTTTGAGGGTGACGTGACGATCAAAGATAGCTCCTATGACTTGGTTATCCGTGGTTCTGGCAACCGCATCAGCAAGCAGAGCCCAGATGACCGGGGAGCGCTCAATCATGGTTACCGAGCATCCAAGAGAGGCGAGTGCAAAACCGTCATCACCAAAACCGGCGGTTCCGTCCAGCACCGATGGGCGATACCCACGTTTTATTCCGACCGCCTTGGCCAGCGGCTGGCCGATTCGGCGGTCATGAATGTAGCGGTAGTAGGGTGAGCCTGAGAGAAAATCAACCACCAGCGGTGACCTTTTGGCACTCAGACTGTGCAGCTCCAGTCGTGTCTCACGAAAAGTCAGCACATGGCTGAAATTTGAGTCTGGTGCATCGATCAACGGCAGGTTCAATCGCCTGGCCAAATCAATCAGCTCAACAGTCGTTTTGGCAGTTGCAGAATCATTGAGAACGGCGATCTGAGGTTTGATATCCATATGAAAATGATTTAAGAAGAAGGGTGACGTCCGCTCACCACTCTCGCAGCATAACGACAGGATTGATTAAGGCAATGGAAAATAATGATGTCCAGGTAATAGCTATCATCCCGGCGCGCTATAAGTCGAACAGATTCCCAGGAAAACCGTTGGCCAGTATCAACGGCAAACCGATGATCCAGCATGTGGTCGAACGGGCGCAGAAGGTAGCGCTGCTTTCCCGGGTGGTTGTGGCCACGGATGATACCCGCATCGCCGATTGTGTTGACGGTTTTGGAGGCGACCATGTGATGACCAGGGATGATCATGTCTCCGGCACCGACAGGCTTGCCGAAGCAGCAGAACTTCTGGACGTCTCAGCGCATGATATTGTGGTCAATATCCAGGGCGACCAGCCGCTGTTTCACTCTGAAATCATCAACCAGGTGACACAACCTCTGCTTGATGACCCGGATTTACCCATGTCCACCTTGATTTACAAAATTATCAGAGCAGAAGAGATTGATGATCCCAATCACGTGAAAACGGTATTTGACCGCGACCACAACGCACTCTATTTCAGCCGTTCAGCGATTCCACACCAGAGGAACCCTGAAGATGGCACCCCCACCTATTACAAGCATCTCGGGGTGTATGGCTACCGGAAAAATTTTCTGCTCACCTTTGTTGGTCTGCCGGTCGGAGAATGGGAGCATTTTGAAAAACTTGAACAACTCCGTGCGCTTGAATACGGTTACAGAATCAGGGTGGTGCTGACCAGTCACGATTCGGTCGAAGTGGATACCGAAGAAGAGTTGAGAAGGGTCGAAGAAATCATCAATACCGGCGGCTCCTATTGATATGAGTGATCCCCGCTCAGGCAGGCATATTTCCGAGAAAGATCACGCGCTTCTGGAAGTGCTCGAAAAGCGCACTATTTCATGTTTCGATCTGCTTCCCCATGACGACATGAGGGAAAAGCTCGTGGATCTTGTATTGCATGGTTCACCGGCAGGCATCACCAAGGAATCTGCAACCCTGTTCGGTGAGCTCAGGGACCGGCTGATTTCCACCAGGGTTGATGATGCGAGGGTCGTGGTCTTCGGAGGTGGTACCGGGCTCTCCAATATCATTGGCGGTGACAGCCGTCAGAAGAACTGGTCGGATAAGCCGTTCGATGGGCTGAAAAAGCTGTTTCCCCAGACCAAGGCGATCGTCTGCGTCACCGACGACGGCGGATCCACCGGAGAATTGTTAAAAGACCTGCCGATATTCGGTCTTGGCGACATCAGGCACGTGTTGGTGTCTTCAATCCAACGTCGACTGCTCGAAGCCCGTTACAACTTGACGGCTGGTCAGTCGTCGGCATTGGTGAAAGACATCGCCGCCATTTTCAACCACCGTTTCACCGCCAGGCCGGAGTCGGCGGAAGCGCTGCTTAAAGGATGCTTTGTTGATCTGGAAAAGCTGCCGCAGAAAATGGTCAGCGCCTTCGTGTCATACCTCGGTTTCTGCCTCCAAGATGAGATGTGCACGTCAACGCTGGGACGACCCCATTGTCTTGGCAATCTACTCATCCTTTCCGTGATACGAATGGCCGCAGACGATGAGATTTTCAACGGCGAACGGATCGAAATTGATCGGTCGATTGGTGAAGCGATCAACGGGGCAATTTCCACTATCGGTGAACTGATCGGCACCGGCGCGGATGCCGTTTTGCCCTGCACGCCAGTCCCGTCCCAGCTCCGCTTTCTGTACAGTGACGGCGTAGAGGTGACTGGAGAGCATAAATCGAGTGGTGCGGAGCGAGGGGCGGCGGTTGCTCGAGTGACCGTAGATTTCTGCGGACAACCTTTCGTGTCTGAAAAAATGCTGGACTACATCCGCGCTGCGGACGTAATCATAATGGCGCCGGGGAGCCTCTACAGCTCTATAATTCCGGTCATGCAGGTTCCCGGTATTGCAGAGGCGGTCAGGGAGAATAGTGGTGCCTTGAAGTTGTTGATTGCCAATCTATGGGTTCAGGAGGGTGAGACAGATAAGGCGATTGCCAATCCCGATAGAAAATTCCATGTATCGGACATGATCCGGGCCTACCAACATAATTTACCCGGCGGGGTTGATGGGTTGTTTGATCAGATTCTGTGTCTTTCAATGCAGGATGTACCCGCCTCGGTGATCCAGAATTACGCGGTAGAGGGTAAAAACCCAATCTATCTTGACCGGGAACTGATTAAGAGCAGGGGATTTGCCCCGATTGAATGCGGTTTCTTTTCACGCACTGCGCTGAGGGACCGTGGCGTAATCCAACATGACCCTGAGGTGGTGGCTCAGACCGTGAAGACACTTTTCCTGGCCAGGGAATTGTTCAATGACAAGGAACCGAGTCCGCGAGCGACGGTGCCACAGGATGAAGCAGGTGGTGAGCCGGCCAGACCGAGACTGGTGCCGGTCCCATCGTTGAAATTCTCCAGAGCCAATGATCGGCTGGCCGATATCTCCATCGATCTTGACCAGTGTGAGACAACCGGGATGAGCAGCACTGAAATCCTTGCCATACTCAGTGATGTTATCTGGAGTCATCATGACATTCCCGTTTCCCATCTCGATTTTATCGACGGCATCACCTGCGTCAGCGAGAAGAAATGGCGGAGGGACCAACGCTGGGACAACGTATTTTCTTTCTATGATCCCGACGACAGGCTGATAAAAATACGGGAAGACCGGCTGCAGACAAGAAGCAGGCTTGAAGTCTCCTTTTTAATTGCCCTCGGGCAGGCCCTGCTTGGGGATTATGCCGCATCTAAATTGATAACCCCTCTGCTTTACGAAGGAAAGGAGATCGGCGCTGTCTACCACCTGTCACTCAGGAGCGAAGAAGCGCGCTTCTGCTACTTCGACGACAAGGAACTGCGCACCTTCCTGAAACTGGCCAGGATGGTCGAGCAGACGCCGACACACTTTACCCGGACCGTCAATGGTAAAGAGGGGTTTACTCCGCCGGGACTGCTGCTGGGACTGATGTATGCCTGGTACCTGGACAACCGTTTTGCAAGCCACATTGAATATAAGATGTCAATACTCAAAGTACGGCCGACTCATTTGATTCCCGAGCAGAAAAAGATGAGGGGCAGAAGAGAACGGCTCGTAGATTTTTTAAGAGAATCGGTGTTTGGTAAAGAAGCAGTGCAGCTTGAGCTTTAGTATGGCGTTTACAAAGCTGAACTTTCATGGACGCCCTGTCAGCGCCTAAATCTTCCCTTCATCAGCACCAGAAAACCCGCGACAAAACCGGCCAGTCCGAAAAGCCAGCGATTATTGTTGATAAGCAGAATGCCGCTCATGCAGAGGGCTATCCCGGCACCGATCCTCAGCCTCTCGCGCCCCATCTTCAACACCCAGCGGTGAGATCTTTCCAGGCCTTGTCGAGCTTTTTCTCAGAGACGGAAATGGTGGTTTTAATTTCCGGGGAGAAGAGCGAGATGCGTAACTCGGCCAGCATCTTTTTGTAGGTATCTAATTTTTCCAGGCACTCGGAGCCGAGATCATCGTTTTTTTCAGTGAACCGCGCGATATTTTGCTGGTGAGCATCGAGTTTTTTCCGTTTTTCGAAGTCTTTGCCAGGATTATTGTAGGCCCGCTCGCTTCGTATGGCCAGGCTTTTCAGATGGCGAGTGCAGCTGTCGAGGTCGGACCGATTGAAATGGTCAAGAAAATCTGCAGGTAGGATTGCTTCCAGCTGATTATAGAGATCTTTAAACAGATCGGCGTCGTAGCTGCCGCTCTTCTCAGCCAAATGTTCATATTTGGCGACCCGATCGTAGGTCTCTTTCCGCTGTCGCAGAATAAGGTGCACTTTATCCATGACCTCTCTACCCTCGCTATATACATCAATTTTTTCCATTTCCGCGATCTGTGATGTATAATCCCCCCGGTTGAGAATTTCGTGCGGTGCGAGGGTGAGAAATGAACGGACGATGAAATCAAGAACAGATTCGCATGTCTTCTTGGGGCCCCCTGAAAAAGTAGTGAGCCATAGTGCAGAAGGACCGGAGAAGGTGACTTTGCAATGTTGTGCCAGTTTTTTGAAATTTGGTTTCAAGGCCAGACGAAGTAAATAGTTCATTCCCTCTCGGGTAACGTTGTCAGCTTCTGCTCTACTTGGGTAGTAGTGGAGCATGACCCCCTGTTTTTCAGGCACGGATCTGACAGCTCGAAACAAATAGCCTCCTACCATCCCCCCCTTGACCAGTAGAGGGATGCGTTCCGGGTAGCCGTCAAAATCCCAGGAAGTAAATATTCTTTGGTCCAGACTGTCCATGAGCGCCTGATCAGTGGGGCTGACCATTAACGATCCATCGTCGCTGCTTGATCTGAACTGTGTGAGCAGGACCGAGAAGTCGTTTCCCGTGATCACCGCCTTGCCGGTGGAATCGACCACCTGAAAATGCATTACCAGATGGGGAGGGAGATCCTGAGGCCAGTCATTTCGACGAATGGTTATTTTGTAACGGTTAAGTATGGCAGCTGACAATTTCTGCAGAAAGTTGCCGCGGTACATATCCAGTGAATCGAGCAGCAGGGCGACGGAATCGTTGACAGGCACGAGGTTCTTTCTGAGACGCTTGGGCAATCCCCTTATCAGGAAAGTGGTTTTTTCGACGATCAACCCCGGTACCAGCCAGTCAAAAAGCTCGGGGGGAGTATGTTCTATGAGGTGCTCCGGTATAAGTGCAGTAACGCCATCATCGGGGTTCCCTGGCTCGAACTGATAGTTCAGCCGTATGGCTTCATTGGGGGCGGGCAGGTGGGGCGGGAAGTCAAGCAGAGCTTTCTGGTCAGGCAGCCGCAGCAAAATATCTGTCTGGGACATGCTCAGAATGCTGTCATCATGACGTTTGAGGTGGCCACGCAGGCTCGAGCGGTCGTATACTTCGGCAGGCAGCCGTTTCTCGTAAAAGTCGAAGATGGCCTCTTCATCGATAACAATACCGGTTTTACGCAGCCTGTGTTGGCTTTCCTGCCATTTCTTCAGCAGTGACAGGTTCCGGTTCAGAAAGCCAAACCTGCCGGTTAATTGAGCATTCACCAGCGCCTCTCTGATGAATACCTGACGGGCGGCAGGGATATTCTTGGGGGATCGTTTGGGGAAGTTAACCATTCTGGATGCAGCGATTATCAGCCCTTTGAGGGCGACAGTTTCGTCGGCCATCACGCGGCCCGATTTTTTGTGATAGCGAATATTCGACCACGAATAGCTGCACAGTTTCTCACAACTTTTCTCAAGCCATTCAGGTTCTACGTTGGCAACTGAAACGGCAAACAGTCTTGAGGTTTCGATAAAAGATCCGCCGATTATCCAATTGCCGCTCTTGCCATGCAGATAACTGCCAGGAAAAATGTTGAATTCACGATTGCCTAGACCCTGATACAGGCTTCCTTTTTTTCTCCTGCCACACTGCCTGAAAAGCCCGGCCAGCAGAGAACGATGAATGTCTTCATAAGAGCCGGGATCACGGTTGAAGCGGAATTTTCTGTGTCTGCCCATGAGTCGATACAACTGTTCGTACAGATCAAGCCATTCCCGCATC
>CBFCWR010000139.1:0-7863 GCA_965601575.1 uncultured Desulfofustis sp.
TTGAAATAGATCACCACGTCGATGGGAAAATCGACACCGGTGGCGCTGAGCCTGGTGGAGTCGAACGCCAGACAGCCGACTTTCAGGGCAAAGAGTAACGGATCGGACCAGACCAGGGTGCGGTCGAGCACCGGCTTGCCATAGCCGCGGGCACCGATGATGTAGTAAGGGGTATTCTGGCCGATCTCCACCCAGTTGCCCTCCGGGTAAACCAGGTAGAGTTTATGTTTTTTATCACCCGACATGCGGCCGCCCACCAGGGCGTGGATATCGAAGCCGAGACCGCTTTCCTTAAGGGCGGTCTTATCCTCATCGGCGACTCTGCGAATCGACCCCGACAGCTCATTGACCACCTTGTAGAGCCGATCGTAATCGTCCAGAATCTCCTCATCCAGGATCTCCTCAAAATAGGTGAGGGTCTTGTCGCGCACCGAACGCAGGCCCGAGGTCATGACGAAAAACTGGCCGTTGGCAATTGCAAATGTTTTAACTTTGCGTGCAGTTATGGTTTCGTTGCCAACGGTGATCATAGTATCGGCGATACCCACCAGTCCTTCCTCGACCGACATACCCAGGCAAAATGTCATCTATAATTCTCCTTACTGCTGCTCGCCGCCGGACTCAACCGGTTCCATCAGCGCAAAAAATGTTTTGAATATGGCCACATCGATGTCATTCATCTTCAACTGCAGATGATCGGTGAATTCGTGCAGCCCCTGCTCCATGATATCTTCGATTGAGTGAAAAGAGAGTTCGGCGCAGAGCTGCCCCAGCAGCTTTTCGGCATCGTTGGAAAAGTAGCCGATGCGGGTGCGGGTAATATAGTGCAGCAGCCGTTGCGCCTCGGTCAGGCTGTAGAGTACCGATCGGGGAAATGAATGGCTCATCAGGATGAAGCGCGCCACTCCCCGTGGAGTGATCTTGCCGACGCGGTGCCTGTATGCCTGGAAACTCGAGGTCGCCTTGAGCAGCGCCGCCCACTGCACCGTATCAATCACGGCGCCGACATCTTCGATCTCGGGCAGCAGCACGAAATACTTCACATCGAGGATACGCGAAGTTTTATCTGCCCGCTCGAGCATGCGCCCCAGATTAATGAAATGCCAGGCTTCGTCATGGTCCATGGAGTCGTTGGCCAGACCTGTCAGGGCATGATTGGCCTTTTTCACTTCGTCGCAGAAAGTGTAGGGATTGTTGAACACCTCCACCGGGTTCGTCGCTTCCTTGTCGATGCGGTGAAAAAAGACGTTTATGAGTTCCCACATCTCCAGCGGAATCAGATCCCTGACTGCCCGGGCATTATCCCTGGCCTGGTTGAGACAGCTCCAGATCGAGTTGGGGTAGCTCGAATCTATGGTCAGGAACCTGATGACATTGTCCTTGGAGTCATCATCGTAGAGGCTCTTGTATAACCCCTTGTCGCCGCTGACCGACACCAGCGCCGACCAGTGGCTCTGCTGCATCATTGCCATGTCCAGGGTCAGATGCCAGTTGACGTCGAGAAAACGGGCGGTATTTTCAGCCCTCTCCAGGTAGCGACCCATCCAGTAGAGGGAATCAGCGACGCGGCTTAACATTCTGTGGTTCTCCTATAGACTTAACCAAGTACCCAGGTGTCCTTGCTGCCGCCACCCTGGGAGGAATTTACCACCAGTGAGTCCTTGACCAGTGCCACCCTGGTCAGTCCACCCGGCATAATCCTTATATCTTTACCGTAGAGGATATAGGGCCGTAAATCGATGTGCCGGCCCTCGAAATGATCTTCGACGATGACCGGCGCCCGCGACAATTTTAAAGTCGGCTGGGCGATATAGTTGCGTGGATTATCTTTGATCATGGCGGCGAATTCCTGGCGCTGCTCCCTCGATGATGCGGGACCGACCAGCATGCCGTAGCCGCCGCTTTCGTTGGCGGCCTTGACCACCAATTTGTCCAGGTTGTCCAGCACATGATCGAGCTCTTTTTTCTCGGAACAGAGATAGGTCGGTACGTTGGGCAGCACCGGATCCTCGTCAAGATAGTATTTGATGATGCGTGGTACGTAGGCGTAGATCACCTTGTCATCGGCCACCCCGGTCCCCGGGGCGTTGGCCAGGGTCACACGGCCGGACTTGTAGGCTTCCATGATCCCTGGCACTCCGAGGAGCGAATCGGGCCGGAAGGCAAGCGGGTCGAGAAAATCCTCCCCCACCCGCCGGTAAATCACATCGACCCGCTGCAGCCCCCTGGTGGTGCGCATCATCACCTGGCCATCCTGGACCACCAGGTCCCGTCCCTCGAGCAGTTCAACCCCGGTTTGGGAAGCCAGGAAAGAGTGCTCGTAGTAGGCCGAGTTGAACATGCCGGGCGTCAGGATTGCCGCAGTGATCCTGTCGGCTGACGGTGGTGCGACTTCATGCAGCATGTCGAGCAGCATGGCAGGATAATCATCAACCGGTCGAATATTGGTCCGTTCAAAAACCAGCGGCAGCGTGCGCTTGAGAATATTGCGGTTGGCCAGCACGTAGGATACCCCTGAGGGGGAACGGAGGTTGTCCTCGAGGACATAAAAATCGCCCTTTTCGTCGCGCACCAGATCAGTGCCGGTGATATGGCACCATACCCCCAGCGGTGGGTCGATGCCGATGCACTGGCGGAAATAGCCATCGGCCGACTCGATCAACTCAGCCGGCACGATCCCGTCCTTGACAATCCTGCGATCGTGGTAGATGTCGTTGATGAAAAGGTTGAGCGCATAGATCCGCTGTTTCAGACCACGCTCCAGATGTTCCCAGTCGCTGCGCTCGATAATTCTCGGAATGATGTCAAACGGAAATATTTTTTCGGTGCCCTCGGAGTGGCCATAGACGGTGAACGTAATTCCCAGATCATAGAAAAGCTGTTCAGCGGCGGCCTGCCGGGCCTTGATTTCGCCCTCAGGCAGCGACTCGATCCGCTCCATCAGGGGCAGGTAGCCGGTCCGGGGATCCCCCTCTGAGGTGAACATTTCATCGTAGAATCCTGTGGTATCGTAGTGTCCAAATTTCATTGATGCACCCTGCCCTTGTTGCCTACCTCTGATAAATCGACGATGCCGCCCTAAACCCTGGCCGGCATGGAGTTACGCTGCACTTTACCACAGTTCAATCGAGGCTGGCGATTTTTACTTCCCTGCCCTGGTCCGCGGCTGAACAGTAGGCGGCATACACAGTCAGAATGGTATCCGCGGCAAGGGTCGAACCGCACTGGGGCGTTCCCCCCGTGGCGACACATTCATAGAAATCCTGGATTTCACTCTGGTAGCCGGTGTACCAGTCCTCATCGGGGGAGATGTTGGACCAGCCCTCCTTGGTCTCTATTTTTTCGACCACATACACATCTTCAAATTGAGCCCCCCGCGGATTGAAAGTTTTCATCGAATCGTTGGGGTTGATGTTGACCACCGTCCGATGATTGTTGGCGGTGATTTCAATCCAGTTGTGCACACCACCCAACACCAGTTCGGAAGCAAACACATCGGCAAACATTCCGTCTTCAAAGATGATGTGCAGAGCCCCGAAATCTTCAATATCGGTATAGCCTTTCTTGATAAAGCCAAGATCCTTGTAAGTGCTCGATCTGGTTACCGCATGGACGCGAGCGGAAACCGAAACCGGCCTGATCGGCTTGCCCTGCGACGCTAGGCCTTCAATTTGCTTGAGGTAGAGTACGGCTCCCAGCGGATGCACCGCTTTTCCCATGATCGAACCGCCGCCCGAATGGGACCAGATGCCGTAAAACGGGGAGTGCGAGCCGGAATGCGCCTCTTCACCATGCATCCAGATGATCTGGGCCCCGGTTTTTTCTATTATCTCCCTCTCTTTCTGGATGCCCGGCGCATAGATCCAGTTCTCCGCATAACAGATTTTTCCCTGGCTGCGCTCCTCGGCTGTCAGCAGGTTTTTAACACTCGCCATGGCCTTTTCAAATCCTTCACGGCGATCGAAGGTATCGCCCGAAAAGTCCTGTTCACCGCCACCAAAATAGCCGGTGAACGGCTTTTCTATGATCACGTATTTGTCCTTATCAAGTACTTCCACGCCAATCCGTTCATGGGTCGAAGGAGGCGTACAGAGATGCACGACATCGCTCTGGTCGATCAGCGAAGAGAGCTCCGCACAGACGGGAATAGCGTGTGCTTCTGCGAAAGCACGGCAATTCTCAGCGGTGGGAGAGTAAACCCCGACGATATCGACCTTGACCCCGTAGACTTTTCTCATCGCTTCGAGGTGAAAACGGGCAGCAAACCCGGAGCCGACAATGCCGGCTCGGATGGTATCTTTCAATTCAGTCATGGTTCCCTCTCCTGTGCATTAATTTTTGTACGGCTTGGGTGACGCCGGAAATTATACGGTTGAACCACTTGGTCTTGCTGACAAGGGTTATAACGATAAAAAATATCAGTACCATGCAGATCGGTCTCGAAATGAACGGTAAAATCTCACCTTCGGCGATGACCAGCGCCCTTCTGAAATTGGTGTCGAGCATGGTGCCGAGAATCAGACCGAGGATCATGGGAGCCACCGGATACTCCATTTCTTTCATCAGAAAACCGAGGACACCGAAAAATAGCATGACTCTGACATCGAAGATCCGGCTCTGGATCGCGAAGGAACCGACCACACAGAGGGTAAAGATGATTGGCATCAGCTTGGTGCGTGGCACCTGCAGGATCTTGACCACGTACCTGACCATGGAAAGCCCCAGGATGAACATCGCGCAGGTGGCCAGAAAGACCATGGCCACGACCTTGTAGACGAAATCGGGCGACTCGATCATAATCATCGGACCCGGGCGGACCCCGTGGATGAACATCGCCGCCAGCAGTACCGCAGCCGGCGCCGAGCCCGGTATACCAAGGGAGAGCACCGGGATGACAGCTCCGGCAACGGCAGCATTGTTGCCCGTTTCCGAGGCAATCAGCCCCTCCACACTGCCCTTGCCGAACTCATCCGGATTTTTACTGCCCCGTTTGGCAAAATCGTAGCTCACCCAGGCGGCGATATCTTCACCCACGCCCGGAATAGCGCCAATCAGCGTACCGATTAACCCCGATCTCACGATGGTTTTGCGAAACGCAAAAATCTGTGCGGCTCGCGGGATGATGCGCGCGATCCTGGTCTTGACCACGTTGACGTGTTCATATTTCATCATCGACAGGATCTCGGCAAATCCGAAGGCGCCCACCATGGCCGGAATGAGATTGATGCCCCCGGCCAGATTGGTATTGCCGAATGAAAAACGGACATACCCATGAATCGACTCCATGCCGATCAGGGCCACGAAGATGCCCAAAAATCCAGATATCCAGCCCTTGATCGGATCTTTGGGTGCAGTGAGGTTGCCGGAAATGACGATGCCGAAAATCGCCAGCCAGAAAAACTCGAAGGATTGGAAATTGAGGGCGAAATTACCGAGCAGCGGGGTAAAAAAGGCGAGCAGCACCATGCCGATGATGGAGCCCAGGAAACTGCCGGTGGTACTGATGCCGATCGCCCTTCCGGCTTCACCCCTGATGGCCAGCGGATGCCCGTCCATGGCGGTGGCCGCATTGGCCGGCGTACCGGGGATATTGAGTAGAATGGCGCTCCTGCCCCCGCCGTAAATGGCGCCGATGTACATGCAGACGAGGATCAGGATGGCGTTTTGCGGCGGCATGGCAAACGTCAGGGTGGTCATCAGCGCCACCCCCATGGTCGCGGTGAGGCCCGGCAGCATGCCGACAATGATGCCGAGCTGGGTGGCCCAGAAGACATCGAAAATGGTCCGCACGGTCATGAAACCGAGCAGTCCCTCGATGAAATATTTCACACCTTCGAACATCTTTTCCTCAGGGAAGATCCACCAGGAACAACTTCCTGAACACGATGGTGATCAAGAACGAGGCGATCAGTGCCTGGAGCAAAGCATAGCCAAGTATTTTCAGCTGGCTGCCGAGAGGTTCGCCCCAGCGATATTCAAACACCACGACGAACACGAAAATATAGAGCAGAGTGCAGATTGTGTAGTCAATACGTCCAAGCAGGCCGATTGCATAGATCAGCGACAGGGCCAGGGTCATACCCACCCGCAGTGACGCTCCCCGCTGGACGCCCTCTCGTTCGCCGCCCGGCTGCAGGAACAGGTAGCCGCCGTGTCGCACGGACCTGAAAAAAAGGATGAGCGCCAGAATGAGCAGGATGATCCCGATCATGCCCGGCACGACGCCGGGCGCTGAAAACGGATCTATACCGCGTCGCTCGAGTCGCGGCATCGTGTAAGAAAAAACTATAACTGAAAGGGAAAACGCGATCAGGACTATGGAAGTGATAAAGTCCTTTCTTACCATGATGAAATGATGACCGAATTGAGTCGCAAAACAGACAAGATGCCCGGACGTGCCGCCCGGGCATCTTTATTCGCGGAAGTTGTGGTTATGGACGAGGAATACCGATGGTCGATGGATCAACGACGGCATCGCCGCTGTCAAATTTCAGCCAGGCATCGAGCTGCACCATGGGAAAGGCTTTCTGCATGGCCATGTCCCCTGCGGCCGGGTCGAAAATCATGGCGTTCTGGGCCGCAAACTTCTTCAAACCCTCATCGTTGACCAACGACTTGTTCCAGATCTCGGTCAAGGTTGCCAGCGCCTCATCGGGTACCCCTTTGGGGACGAAAATCCCGAAATATATCGGCGCGGTGACGAAATCGGGGATCCATTGTTTGATCGAAGGAATTTCCTGGTCATAGCCTTCAATCGACAGTGGAGCATCGGCCAGCACCGCCAGGGCCCGGAGCTTGCCTGCTTTGAGCATGTCGACTTCTTCCTTGGCCAGCTGCGGCACCACTTCGCATTCGCCGGCGACGGTGGCGATCACCGCCGGGTTGCCGCCCTCGTAGGAGACATGCTTGTAGTCGATGTCGGTGTATGACTTGATCATCTCGATCGCCGTATGGCCGGCTGAGTTGACGCCTGCGGTGGCCACTTTGATTTTACCCGGGTTGGCCTTGAAAGCTTCTAAGAGTTCACCGAAATCCTTGTAGGGGGTGTCCGCATTGACGGCAACCACGTTGGGAATGGCGAAGTTGAGGAACAGATGCCAGTCATCCAGGGTGGTATCGAGCAGCCCCTGGACTTTGTAGACCCCAAGATCCTTGACCGCTCCTGCGGTCCAGTAGAGCCCCTGCTTGGGCTTATCGAGGACGTTCTTGGTACCCACCGACCCGGATGCGCCGGGCTGGTTGACAATGACGATTTTCTGACCCAGGAGTCCTTCGAGGACCATGGCTGTCTGGCGTGACACCCCGTCAGTCGCACCACCGGCTCCCCATGGCACCACCAGATTGATTGGTTTTTCAGGTTTCCAGCTGTTTTCCGCAGACACTGTTTGAACGGTGAAGACTCCGACTGCAACGCTCACCGCTGCTGCCATAACAACTACTGACTTGATCAGGTGTTTCATTGTCTTTTCCTCCCGTGTTCTTCCTAATTTTAGCTGAATCTTATCCCAGCCTCCTCTGCCACCCGAACCGCCTGCCTGCCATAGTCGATAAACGAGGACCAGCGCTCTTCAAACGGGGCCTGCACTGAAGGGTCATGGAAAACGACCGCCACGTGAGGCTCGATTGAAATCGGCAGACCCGGCCGCTCTTCTGCAACGCTTTTGAGGATCTCTCTTACCCTGCCGCCCCCTTCCCCTGGAAACACGTAGCGCGGTTCATCGTTCTCCACCACCGCATCCTTGATATGGATGTAGTCGACAAACTCCTTTACCCGTTCATAAAATAGATATGAATCCTGGTAATAGTACGGGTCGTTGCCGCTGACGTCCTTCATCGATACCGGGTTGCCGGTGTCGTAAATCA
>CBFCWR010000140.1:0-7762 GCA_965601575.1 uncultured Desulfofustis sp.
TTAGTTGTGCTGCCGATACCTGATCCGTTGTCGTCGATTCGCTATGACGACATATCACTTTCAGGAATCGAAGCGGCTGCATTGGTGACTGATCTGACCGGCGGACGGCTGGGGGGAGACGACACGGCTCACCTGGATCCTGATATCACTCCCGGGAGTCTTGAGAGAAAACGAGGCTGGCAACCAATTTTCGGCCAGCGCGGGGCGGCCCAGGGGCACCTGCGCAATCATCGGGTTGGACCGGGCGACCTTTTTCTGTTCTACGGTCTTTTCAAAGAGGCGGAGAAGAAGCGATCAAGATATCGCTGGAAAAAATCAGCGGTTGCCCGCCATATCATCTGGGGCTGGCTGCAGGTTGGTGAAATTTTCGAAGTCACCCCCGGTCTCGCCGAAAAATTCGCCTGGATGTCCTATCATCCGCACTTCACACATGCAGAGGAGAAGAACAACGTCATCTATGTATCTACACGATTGGCGCGAATACCGGGTTGTGAAGCAGGGCCTGGCAGCGGTGTGTTCAGCCGGATCAATTCCTCGCTGGTGCTGAGCAGTGCGTGCGGGCAGAACGGTGCATGCTCCTGGGAACTGCCCGGCTGGTGTTACCCCCGCAGAGGCGTGTATCCCTTAAGCTACCATCAGAAGATGGAGCGCTGGCAGCGCCGCGGGGCCAACACACTATTAAGCTCCGTACCCCGAGGGCAGGAATTTGTCCTTGATGCCGACCATTTCCCGGAGGCCATAGGATGGGTTTCTTCTCTACTGAAATTGAGAGGTTAAGTTTTGGCGGCTCCACCACCCTCGCCGAACCCGACCTCGGGAAGTTCGCGCTGGGTGGCCAGATCGAGGGAAAAATAACTCTGTTTCTGGAAGCCGAACTTGGCGGCAATCATACTGGCCGGAAATGATTCCACCAGGGTATTGAGGCGGGCCACGTAGCCGTTGTAACGATGGCGAGCGCTCTGAATATCTGTTTCTATCTCGGCCAGGCTCTTCTGCAACTCGAGAAAATTGACACTGGCCTTCAAGTCAGGGTAGGCCTCCGCCACGGCAAGCAGGCTGCTCAACGAGTGGGTGACCTGACTCTCGCTCTCAATCCTGTCATCCATTGAATTGGCAGGTTTCATCTGGTTGGTCTTGTTTTCGAATATCTCGCTCTCGTGCTCACTGTATCCCTTAATCGCCGACACCAGGTTGGGGATCAGGTTGAATCGCCGCTTCAGCGCCACATCGATGGAGCTCCAGGCCTCTTCGATGAGGTTCTGGTACTTGATGAATTTATTGTAGGTGCTGATCAGCCAGCCGCTGATGAAGATGGTGAAGAACACACCCAGAATAATGAATTCAGGTCGCATGTCAGTTCCTTTTCGGTTGTAATGGTTGTTGTGCCGGCTATTTAAGAGCCATCCTGGCGACTGGGCCGGCGGGTAAAGTTATTCGCCTGTTGGGGCGTCAGTTTCATTCTACTGTTCAATCCCCAACCGGCCCCCTCCAGCATCGCACTCAAATCTCTTCTGGATAGTCGAGCATAGGCGGACACCGCCGTCGGTACCACAATTAAGGCAGTGATCACCAGAATTGCAACGAGTACAGTTTTGAGACTCATCGCTGAGATTGTCTGGGTAATGAAGGCAAGAGATGATCCCAGCGCGGCCACCGCCACCCCGCCCATTCCCAGTAGTGTGCCCGAACTGGTTTCCTTTTTCTTGTCCTTATCTTTTTCTTTGAAGAGTTGTTCCTCCGCCTTCGAGGAGAACTCTTCGAGGCGCGAGAAAAATGTTGTCTTGAGTCGGATAAAGGGATCTATGACCGCCTCTCTGACGCTTATGGGGTTTTCAACGATGTCAACTACTTTGGCATGCAGCTCGTTGCCGCTCAGATCGTTGAAAATGCCCCATTTGTTCAGGTGAAGGGTTCCACGGTTGCCTGCTGTGACCGGGACGGCGACTTCATGAAGTTTGGAACCGTCTTTGCCGAACAGCTCGCAATAAAGCACAAAAATATTTGAGCCTTTGCAGGTTTCGATATGGCGCTGCCGGTCATCAACCTTGACCGCCATGGTGAAATGCCTGCCGTCCATGACCAGGGTGCCCTCTTCGAACAAGGCCCTTCTTGCGGGGTCATAGAGATAGGGAAAACTGACAAAACTGTTGACCAGCGGCAGCATATAGGCCTGATAGAGGATCAGACGTTCCACTTCGTAGAGGTTTTCCAGGATAATTGCAGTCTGGTGGCTCTTGTCGATCAGTTCCTCGATTGTCGTTCTGAACGAAGAGTCTTCAGCGTAGCGCTGCAGAGCTTCGTCTCCTAATTGTTCAACGTCGGTGGCGGGTTTGCGGTCTATCCACTTTTCATACGGCTTGAACAACCTTTGGAGGGTTGCAAAGCCCTGCTTGTCGAGTCGTGTGGAATCGGCTCCAAGTAGTGGGGTGACAATGTACTCGGCACATTCCCGCACGTCCTCCTTGAAATAGGGGTTTATCTCCCCCTGGAGATCGAGGCTGCCGTCACCCTCCAGCAGAGTGAGGGGGGCGTTGCCCAGGAAAGATTCGGCATCTTCGATATTAATCAGGTTGTAGGCGGCGTTTACTTCGGGATTGTCCATTGCCCGCTTGAGCAGATCTGGATTAAGCCGTTTGATGTCGCAAAGCAAAAAATACTGGTAAAGCTTGCCTCTTAACCTCTGGAAAAGTTGGTATCGCTTTGGGGTATCCGGGCCAAGTACCAGTATTTCAGTGGCTTCTTCAGCACCTATGGTTCCTGCGTCACGCCGCCAGGTCAGGTAGGTTTCGCATTGGGAGAAAAAATTCTGCAGAGTTTTCTTGTTTACTCCGCTGCGGCCTGAGGGATGGTCTGCACCGCCGGTGGTTTCGATCACCTGCTCGATGAACGTGCGGACTTCTTTCTCCTCCGCTGCTTCGGGCAATACGATGCCAGCCTGATCCAGACCTCCTTTCAACACCTCCTCCTTGACGGCCCTGACTTGATCGAGGGTTATGGTTGTGGGGGCTTTTTCCAGCCGATTTAAAATTTTCTCTGAAGAAGTTCTGATGCGCCGGCCAAATTCGCTCTGCTCATTTACTGCATCCAGCGGCAGGCTGGTATTGTTTTCATGGATGGTAGTGCGGTCAGAGAGATGCTCGAACAGATAGCGGATACCGTCCTTGACCTCTTCGGCCCGGATCCGGTTATCCTGATCGGAGTCGAGGAACTCCAGGAAGGTTGCGTCGGTTTTCAGGGTTGAGCTCGGTGCAGTGGTCGCAATCCAGAGCGCCTCATCGAGTTCCAGTACTTTTTCGAGATCGTGGTGGTTCTCTATTCTGAAATGGTAGGAATCACCAAATTCGTCGAACAGGGAGGCCGCTTGGTCAGACGCATTGTCAGACACTTCCTTTTCCATCTTTATGTTTTTGGGCATGTCGTAATCTCTGCAGCCATGGGTTTAGCTGAAGATTTGTGTTATGGAATGCCAAATAATGCTATGCATTTTTCCCACTCATGCAAGTTTGGTCCTACTTTACTGACGACATTTTCACCGTTTAGTGATAGTCTTGGATTCCAAAAAAATGGTATGCCACAGATAGTCAGGGAGTGACTGCCATATCTTCATCAAGATTTCACATTACACTTCATAACTATATGAATTAAGAGGGGATTATGGGTGAGTCCATAACGCATTTGTATCGCCGTGTCGATGACGACAAAGAGTACTGTTTCAACATCGCATTAACAGAGCCGCTCAGCTCTGAAGAGCTCGATTGCCTTCGTCTGATTCTGGCGGACGGGTTTTTAATTGAGACGGTAAGCGACCACCCATCGCTGACCGGGGAGCGAGTGATCGAGGTTGGCCCCCGTCTCAACTTCGCCACAGCCTGGTCGTCAAATCTGGTGTCCATCTGTCAGGCAACCGGTGTGAATAAGGTGGTACGGGTGGAGCGTTCACGACGTTTTCTAGTTCCGGAAGGAGATGATCTGGCGGGTTTTGTCGAGCGTTCCCATGACCGCATGACCGAGTGCCAGTACTTCGAACCACTATCCACCTTCGAAACCGGTGTGGTGCCCGAACCGGTCTACGAGGTCGACCTGAAGTCCAAGGGGCCGAATGGGTTACTGGATATTCCCGGAATTTCGATGGATGAGTTCGATCGCGCTCTCTACTACGATTATTTTGTCAACCGGCAGGGCAGAAACCCGACCATTGTAGAGATTATGGATCTCAACAATGCCAATTCGGAGCATTCACGACATGGTTTCTTCAAGGGCTGTCAGGTGATCGACGGGGTTGAAAAGGAATCGACGCTGCTCGACATGGTGGGCGACACCCTGAACGCACATCCCAAAGGTTCGATCATCGCTTTCAAGGACAACTCCAGTGTCATCCAGGGTTATGAGATCACCACGATAACCCCGGAACAACCCGGAGAACCGTCACCTTTTGCGACGGTGAGTGCCACCTATCACCCGCTGCTCACGGCAGAAACCCACAACTTTCCCACCGGTGTCGCTCCTTTTCCCGGGGCCGAGACGGGTACCGGCGGCAGGATTCGCGATGTCCAGGGGACCGGCCGCGGCGCTTACGTGGTGGCCGGTACGGCAGGGTATTGTGTGGGCAACCTGAACATCCCAGGCTATCGACTCGATTGGGAAAAAGAGAGCAAGCAGCCCGACAACCTGGCAACCCCGCTGGAGATAGAAATAGAAGCCAGCAACGGCGCTTCGGACTACGGCAACAAATTCGGCGAGCCGGTGATTCAAGGGTTCACCCGATCATTTGATATGCGACTGGAAGACGGCCAACGGTGGGGCTTTTTAAAGCCGATCATGTTCACCGGAGGAATCGGACAGATCGATGATCGACTCACCGAAAAGAAGGCACAGGAAAAGGGCATGCTGATAGTCCAGATCGGTGGTCCCGCCTACCGGGTTGGATTCGGTGGCGGGGCGGCATCCAGCATGCTGCAGGGTGAAAATGTTTCCGATCTCGATTTCGATGCGGTACAGCGCGGCGATGCCGAGATGGAGCAGAAGATGAACCGGGTAATCCGGGCCTGCAATGAGATGGGCGGCACATCGATCATCGATGTGATTCATGATCAGGGTGCCGGCGGGCCGGCCAACGTTCTGAAAGAGCTGGTGGAGGAATCCGGCGGCAGGATCGATATCAGAAAAATAAATGTCGGTGACCCGACCATGTCGGTGCTCGAGATTTATGTGGCCGAGTACCAGGAACGCGCCGGCTTGCTGATAAGCCCGAAAAATATCGACCGATTCAAGGAGATTTGCAGGCGTGAGAAGGTCAACTGCGAGGTGCTGGGAGAGGTAACGGGCGATCTTCGCTTTGTCGTCAATGACAGCCAGGAAGGCAGCACCCCGGTTGATATCGACCTCGATGCGCTGCTCGGCTCGATACCCCAGAAGACGTTTTCAGATGTCCACAGCAACGGGCGGACCAAGCCGGTGCTTCTGCCCAGGGACATAAGCGTAAAAAAGGCGCTTGAACAGGTTTTCAAGCTTGTCTCGGTTGGTTCCAAGCGTTTTCTGACCAACAAGGTCGATCGGGCGGTGACCGGGCTTATCGCCCAGCAGCAATGTTGCGGACCTCTTCAGCTCACCGTCGCCGACTCGGCGGTCATCGCCCAGAGTCATTTTGGTCTTACCGGCGTGGGTACTGCCATTGGGGAGCAATCGATCAAAATGCTCGTGGATCCGGCTGCCGGAGCCCGGATGGCAGTCGGCGAGGCACTCACCAACCTGGCCTCGGTGGTGGTCGAGGACATCGAGCAGATCAAGTGCTCGGCAAACTGGATGTGGGCGCCAAAGCTTCCCGGAGAGGGAGTGGCTATCAGAAATGCGGTAAAGGCCATGCGTGACTCGATGATCGAAATAGGCGTCGGGGTCGACGGAGGCAAAGACAGCCTGTCCATGGCCACTATGGTTGATGATGAACTGGTGAAGTCACCCCGGCAGCTGGTCATCTCGCTCTACGCTGCGGTACCGGATATCCGGAAAAAAGTAACGCCGGACATCAAGCGACCGGGATCGGCTCTGATCTTCATTGAACTGTCGAGCGGCAGAGAGCGTCTAGGTGGGTCTGCTTTGGCCCAGGTGTACGGCCAGATTGGCGAGATTTCCCCAGATATGGAGGATGCGCCGCTGGTGAGAAGAGGGTTCGAGGCAATTCAGCGGCTGGTGTCTGACGGATTGATTACTGCCGGTCACGACCGCTCGGATGGCGGTCTGATCACCACCGTCCTGGAAATGGCCTTTGCCGGGAATTGTGGTCTGGCCATGAACCTGGAGGGCGAGAGTTCGGTCTTCAAGAAACTCTTTTCCGAGGAACTCGGCTATGTGGTCGAATGCCAGGAAAGCGATGCCAATCTACTAATCAACTTGCTCGCTGATGCAGGGATAAATGCAGAGAGAATCGCTACCACAACGGCTGATTCGCAGATCAGTATTACCTTCAATGGCCAACGGGTGCTTGACGAACCCATGGTGGAGCTGCGCCGGCTCTGGGAGGAGACCAGTTATCAGCTTGAGCGACTGCAGGCTGATCCGGCCTGCGTGGATCAGGAAAAAGAGCAGATCTTCCGCCGTCCGGGTCCGAGCTACCACCTCAGCTTCAAGCCCGAGAAGCCAGCTGGGGATCGCCAGTTCAGAACGGACAAACCCAAGGTAGCTGTCCTGCGTGACGAAGGATCCAACTCAGACAGGGAAATGAGCTCGGCTTTTTACCTTGCCGGTTTCGAGGTCTGGGATATCAGCATGACCGACCTGCTCGAAGACCGGGCCACACTCGATGACTTCCGAGGTCTGGCGGCGGTCGGTGGCTTTTCATATGCCGATGTACCCGAGTCCGCTAAGGGCTGGGCAGCGACGATACGCTTCAATGAGCGGCTCAGGCGGCAGTTTGACAAGTTCTATCAACGGCCGGACACTTTTTCACTGGGTGTCTGCAACGGCTGCCAGCTCTTCGGCCTGATCGGCTGGGTACCCTGGGCCGGCCTTGAACCGCAGCAGCAACCGCGCTTTATCGGCAACAATTCGGGACGCTTCGAATCCCGCTGGGTGACCGTCAGGGTAAACAACAGCCCGGCCATCATGCTCGAGGGCATGGATGATCTGGTGTTCGGCATTCATGTGGATCACGGTGAAGGGCGGCTCCATTTTCCCAGCAGTGAAATACAGCAGGAGCTCCTTGACCGCTCCCTGACGCCGCTGGTCTATGTGGACGACCAAAGCGAGGCTACTGAGATCTACCCGTTCAACCCCAATGGTTCTCCCCACGGCATCGCCGGCCTCTGTTCACCGGACGGCAGACATCTGGCCATGATGCCCCACCCCGAAAGGGTCTTTCTGCCCTGGCAGGCGCATTGGCTGCCGGAGGAGATGAAAGAGCTGGAAGCCAGCCCGTGGTTGAAGATGTTTAGTAATGCCTATGAGTGGTGTGTTAAATAAAAATCCAGCCGTTGTCGTTACACAAGCTGGCTCCTGGGTAAAAAGCGTGGGTGAGTTGTCTCAGGCTGCATCGCGGAGGTCCGCCATATCGGTGAAAACGATTGTTGGCCGCCCATAGGCCGAAGGCCGTCCTTCGGCCAACTTTTCACTGATATGGCGAAATGACCGTAGAGCAGCAGTCTGAGGCAACTCACCCACGCTTCTGGTGATTGGTCATTTCTCTTGATCCAGGAACAATCGAGGGCACTAATGTGGTGGAGTGTGCATCAGCGACAGGCCCCGGAGGTCAATGAAAAAGGCCCGCAGG
>CBFCWR010000141.1:0-7761 GCA_965601575.1 uncultured Desulfofustis sp.
CAAACAGTTCCAGAGAACTCATCTTTTCAGGCAGACGTCCCCAGAGAAACATTCCTCCATCAGGTCGAGTACAGCTGACATAGTCGGAAAAGTTCTTGTCGATTGCCTCTACCATAGCACGACACTGATTTCCGTAGGCAATACGAATTTTCTTCAGGTGGTCTTCAACCCGGTTGTTGGTGAGAAAATCGAGAATCACATATTGGGTAAAATTG
This sequence comes from uncultured Desulfofustis sp., assembly GCA_965601575.1. Lineage (GTDB taxonomy): Bacteria > Desulfobacterota > Desulfobulbia > Desulfobulbales > Desulfocapsaceae > JABDQA01. Next base: position 216 of record CBFCWR010000141.1, read on the forward strand.
CAGGTGTGTAAATCAGATGCCTGTTTGGCAATCAGCAGCTTGTCGAAGAGCTTTTCCGGTGGTGCCACCCAGCCCAGCCGAAACCCGGGTACCACCGTTTTGGAAAACGAGCCAAGTAGAATTGTCTGATCCGGAATCAAGTGGTGGAATGAACCGACCGGTTCGCCCTCGAATCGAAGCGCCCCGTAGGGGTCGTCTTCAATCAGCACGCATGCGCTGCTCTGCAGGGTTTCAGCGATTGAACGCCTGTTTTCATCGGAGTATGAGATCCCCGAAGGATTTTGAAAATTGGGCACCGTATACAAGAGTTTCGGGGCCTCGCTTATCGCTCTTTTCAGGCCAATTACATCCATTCCATCGTCATCCACCTGAACCGGAATGAAGCGGGGACGGTAAAGTGATAAAGCCTGTATGGCGCCCAGATAACCCGGTTCTTCGATGAGAACCGGATCCCCGTTGTTGACGGTTACTTTGGCAATTAAATCCAGGGCCTGCTGGCTGCCGTTGGTAATAAGTATACGCTCAGGCGGAACGGATATTTTCTGTTCGACCCTGTATCTCTCAGAAATGCACTCACGAAGTTCCCGCAGCCCCTCGGAATTACTGTACTGCAAACTGTCGGTTGCATATGTATCAAATACCCTGTTGGTGGATTCCCTCAATTGCTCCACCGGAAAATACTGCCGATTCGGCAGCCCTCCGGCAAAAGAAATCATGCTTTTGTCGGTGGTGACCTTGAGTATTTCTCGAATGAATGACCGGGGGACATCCTGGATTCTATCGGCAAACAGTCCTCTTGATGAATCCCCCGTTTTCATGGTCACCCTCTCTGGCTCGTTACCCTTTATCCGTGTAGCGCTGCTTTTCAGCGGCAGCCCGTAAAACCCTGAAAATCTCTCTACTGTGCACCTTGTTTCTGGTTCTTGCATACTGGTGGGCAGACCTGCGCAGTTCAAGCTCGTCGATATCATCAAATTCCACGACAACTGACTCGAGGGTTTCACTGGGCCAGTCCATCTCCATGGTCACGCCTTCCTGAAGACAATCATCGCGAAAATCCAGTGCTTCATTGATTATTGCATCGCGCAGCCGTTCGGCCTGATGGTGAGCTTTATTCTCAGCGAGCCTGGAGCCTTTCATCAAGGCAAGCTGGGAGAGCAGGTTGTCCATGTCTCCCTGTTTGAGCAATTTTGCCACATACTTCACCTGCCTCTTCAGCGCGCTTCCCTTCAGCGTTCTGCAGAGACGCGCCTCTTCGACTATCTCTGAATCCAACTGCAACCGTGCAAGTTCAGTGTCATTCAAGACGACGATCTCTTTTGCGGCAGCCTCCACCTGTTTATGCTGCCGCTTCAGCTCCGATTTGCTTAACCGCTCCATGGAAATTTTGCCCCTTCTGCGATTACGTTGAAGCTGTGCCGTTCACAGGTGCAACCAGGGCCGGTTCATAATCCGCAGGAGGCTGGAGTCCGAGCAGCACGCATAAGGTTGCGGCGATATTGGCGAGTCCGGGTTCACTGATCTCGGTCATGCGGAAATCGTTACTTCCGTCGAAATCTTTGATTATGAGAGGAACTGGATTGAGCGTATGAGCGACCATGGGAGCACGGACGCCCTTTTTTTCGGTCCACATGCAGTCGGCGTTGCCGTGATCGGCGGTAATAAGGGCGATGCCTTTTGCTTTTTTTATTGCTGGCAGCAGGCGTGACAGACACAGATCAACCGTCTCGACGGCGATTCTGATTGCCGGTTCTATGCCGGTATGGCCGACCATGTCGCCGTTGGCAAAATTCACTCTGATGAAATCGTAGCTGCCGGTTTCGATTGCCTGGATTACCAGATCGGTTATCTCGGCCGCCTTCATCCAGGGTTTGAGATCGAAGGCAAGCTTATCGGACTCGATTTCGACATATTTCTCCAGGTTGGCATCGATGTAGCCGGACCTGTTGCCGTTCCAGAAATAGGTCACATGACCGAACTTCTGGGTCTCAGAAATTGCATAAGAGCGCACTCCTGAACCGCACAGATATTCACCCAGGGTGCCTTCTATGGCTGGGGGCTCCACCAGGTAGTTGGCCGGGATTTTGGCGTCGCCATCGTACTCCATCATCCCGGCATAGAACACCTCCGGACAGCGCTGCCGGTCAAAGTGAGGAAAATCCCGGTCTTCGAAGGCCCTGGATATTTCAATGGCGCGGTCCCCCCTGAAATTGAAAAACACCACACTGTCCCCATCGACGATCGGGCCCACCGGACCGGAATCATCAGCAATTACAAACGGCGACATATACTGGTCGGTGATGCCTGGATCTTCCTCATAATAGGTGGAAATAGCTTCGCTGGCCGAGGAAAACAGTCTGCCCGAGCCACGCACATGGGTATTCCAGCCCCGCTCGACGATGGTCCAGTCCGCTTCGTAGCGATCCATGGTGGTCACCATGCGTCCGCCTCCGGAAGCGATTCTGCAATCACAGCCTCTTTCTTGCATCTCGGAACAGTATTTCTCCAGCGGGGTGAAATAGTCCAACGCACTTGTGGCGCCCACATCCCGTCCGTCCAGAAGCCCATGGATCCTGACCCGCGGGAATCCGGAATCTTCACACTTTTTCAACAGGGCATACAGGTGATCTATATGGGAGTGTACATTACCGTCGGATACCAGTCCGATTAAGTGGAGGGTCCCCCCGGCACCACATCTTTTTTCTATCTCACGCCAGCTCTTTCCGGTGAATATGGCCCCCGATTTGATGGCTTCACCGACCAATTTAGCACCCTGGGCAAAGACCCGTCCCGCCCCCAGTGCGTTGTGACCCACTTCCGAGTTGCCCATATCGTCATCGGTGGGCAGCCCCACCGCCTTTCCATGCGCCTTCAAAGTAGTGAACAGTGGTTCCTGGAAAAGACCGTCAAGGGTCGGGGTATAAGAAACTTTTATGCCGTCTGAACCGTCATCTCGACCGAACCCCATGCCGTCGAGTACCACGGCAACTACCGGTCCCGTCCCTTTTTTGAAATTGTCTAGCGGCAACAATGTATTATTCTTCATAAGGTAATCTCAGCCCGCTTCTGAGGGGCGCGTATACAGATTGCTCTTTACGAGCCGATTCTTTTACTATAAACAATGCGTTACAACACCAACCAAAGTATAGCATGTGACCGGTATAGGCAAGTTGACGACCATTAAAATCGATCCGCAAATGATGCTCATAGTTGAGGTTCAATCCTCATGACCGACCAATCCGCCCCACTCGACATGCTCGGCAGAGCGCAGCTTACCGCGGTGGCCGAAGCCCGCTCTCTGCTTCTCTCCCATATCGGAGAAGTCACGCCCCCGGCTCAGATACTGCCGCTCGAGAACTGTCTTGATCGTGTGTGTGCCGCCCAGGTTGCGGCGCCCGAAGACCTTCCCCCGACTGATCGCTCCACCATGGACGGATTTGCCGTCATAGCCGCCGACACCTTTGGTGCTTCGCAATCGATGCCCGGTTATCTCGACATCAGAGGCGAGGTCGTCATGGGTGAGGCTCCCGACGGTAAATTGTCGAGGGGAAGCTGTTTCAAAATACCCACCGGCGGGTTGCTGCCAGATGGTGCCGATGCGGTAGTCATGCATGAACACACGGTGCCCGTCGACAGCAAGGTGGTTGAAATAATCAAACCGGTGGGCAGCGGGGCAAATCTCATCAGGAAAGGAGACGATATTAAAAAAGGTGCGGTGGCGGTTCAGCGTGGACAGCTGCTGCGTCCACAGGAGTTGGGGCTGCTGGCCGGATTGGGGATCTCTGAAGTAGAGGTCTACGCAGCGCTTGAGGTTGCGGTCATATCCACCGGTGACGAGATCGTTGATTATCGCGACACACCTTCTCCCGGAAAAATCAGAGATATCAATTCCATCGTGCTGGGCTCTCTGGTGCGCCGTTGCGGTGCTCAGATCCGCGATTACGGCATTGTCAGCGATGACGAAGACACCTTTTTTAGCACCATTGAGGAAGCGGTCGCCGACAACGATCTTGTCCTCTTCTCGGGCGGCAGTTCTGTGGGGGTGCGCGATCTGGGAGAACAGGCAATCGAACGCATCGGCAATCCCGGGATTCTTATCCATGGCGTGTCTCTTAAACCCGGCAAACCGGTAATCATTGGATTATGTAACGGGACTCCCGTGTTCGGGCTGCCCGGTCATCCGGTTTCAGCCATGGTCTGTTTCGACTTTTTCGTCCGCCCCGCAATCGATGTGCTTTCAGGGGTTACCGCACACTCCTGTCACTGCCGGCCAGCGGTACAGGCCAGATTACTAAGAAACATCAATTCGGCTGCAGGCAGACTGGATGTCGTCAGGGTACAGCTTGAGATCGAAGCAGAAGTTCTCCTGGCCCGCCCCATTCTCGGTAAATCCGGCGCCATATCAACCCTATCCCAAGCCCATGGTTATTTCCTCATCGATGAAGATAGCCAGGGAGTAAGTACCAACGACATAGTTGATGTATACCTCTACCCATGAAAACCAATTCCGTCTATCTCTCCAACACCCCGTTGGCTGAAGCCAGAAAGTTATGGCGTCAGGCGCTTGAGTCCTGTGGCTTTTTCTCCACCAAGCCTGTAACCGTTGCCGTTGACCAGGCACTTGGTGAAACCACTGCCGCGCCGGTGCATGCCCGCCATTCCTCACCATCCTATAATGCTTCTGCGATGGACGGTGTCGCGGTGCGCTTTCAGGATCTGTCCACTGCCAGCGAAGCATCTCCGGTCACGCTCTCCCAGGAGGATTTTCTCCCCGTCAATACCGGAAACGCCATTCCAGAACCCTACAATGCGGTGGTAATGATCGAAGATGTCCACCACCTCGACGGCGATGCCATCGAACTGATCAATTCCGCAACTCCATGGCAGCATGTACGCACCGTGGGAGAAGATATCGTCGCCACCGAATTGATCATCCCGGAGGGCCATGTCATCAGGCCAATCGATCAGGGCGCCCTGCTGGCCGCCGGCATCACCGAGGTGGAAGTGTGCGCAAAACCGGTGGTTACGGTGATTCCGACCGGCTCCGAATTAATTGAACCGGGCAGCGAGGTAAGACCCGGGCAAATCATCGAATTCAATTCCAGAATCCTGTCGGGCTATCTTTCCCAGTGGGGCGCACAAGTCATCGTCCATCCTCCCGTCAGCGACGATCCTGACCGGCTCGCCGAAGCCTTCACCTCGGCTTCCCGCAACTCAGATATCATTTTCACCAACGCTGGCGCTTCGGCTGGAACCAAGGATTTTTCCAGTTCTGTTCTTGGCAGCACGGGTAAAATCATCGTCCACGGGGTGGCAATAAAACCGGGAAAACCTGTCATACTTGGGCTGATTGGCGATACACCGGTGGTGGGCCTGCCGGGCTACCCCATCTCTGCCCTTCTCACCATGCATCTTTTTGGCCGTGAACTGGTGTACGGCTTTTCCGGCACGCCTGTCCCCGATGAAGAGTGTTGCGAAGCGATCATGTCGAGACCCATGCACTCCTCAATGGGAGTCGATCAGTTCGTCAGGGTGACCCTGGGACAAGTGGGCGACAAATTGATCGCCACGCCCTCAGGCAAAGGCGCCGGCTCGGTTATGTCCATGGTCAGGGCCGACGGCCTGCTCACCATTCCATCGGGCAGTGAAGGTGTCGGTGCAGGGCAAACAATTCGCATTGAAATGCTGCGCAGCAGAAAGGAAGTCGATCGCACCCTGGTGGCCATTGGCAGTCACGACAATATCCTCGATCTGATGGCCAATTTCCTGCATCGGTTGGACCCGCCCCTGCGACTCTCCTCGGCCCATGTCGGCTCCATGGGAGGAATCATGGCCATACGCCGCGGCGAAGCTCACGTTGGGGGAACGCACCTGCTTGACGAAGAAACCGGTGAATACAATGTCTCATTTATTAAGCGATTTCTGCCGGACACTGCTCTCAACCTGATAAATCTCTGCTACCGTGAGCAGGGTTTTATCGTTCCCCGGGGAAACCCGAAAAAAATAGGCTCATTTACAGACATCATTGACCAGGGGCTTTCCTTCATCAATCGCCAGAAAGGTGCGGGAACCAGGCTGCTTACCGATAAGATCCTGCGCGACTCAAAGCTTGAACCCGATCAGGTGCCGGGCTATAATCATGAGGAGTACACGCACATGAATGTTGCCGCCGCGGTACTCAGCGGCAGTGTCGATGTCGGCATGGGCATCAGAGCGGCTGCAGTGGCCCTTGATCTCGATTTCGTTCCCATAGCCGAAGAACGCTATGACCTGATCGTACCCAGTGAATTTCTTGATGACATTCGCATCAAAGCTGCCCTTGAGCTGATGAACCAGGACTCGTTCAGACACAGAATCGATTCCCTGGGGGGATATAATCTCAGGGATTGCGGTGCGGTCATGTTTAGGCAATAGAAAACTGCTGATATTAAGTCTGAATGGAAACAGATGAAACTTACTGTCAAACTTTTTGCCCACTTCCGAGACAACAGATTTGTCTCCGAAGTTCAGGAGTACCCCAGCGGCATCACCATCGGTGAGATCATTGACCGATTGGGCATCGACCGTGAAGACATCGGTATCACCATGGTCAACTCGAAACACTGCGGCTTCACCGATACCCCTGCCGAAGACGATACTCTGGCAATTTTTCCGCTTGTCGGCGGTGGTTGATGAGAACAGCAGGAGCCATTTTCCTGTCATTTTTTTCCCTCGAAGCCGAAACCCCAGCCTGAGAATGCCACGGGTTCAGGTGATACAGCCAATGGCCGATAAAACGCTAAAAGTTCGCATCCATGGAAGAGTACAGGGAGTATACTTCCGCCATCATACCAAACAGATGGCTGACGCCCTTGGCCTGAGCGGCTGGGTGAGAAACTGCGCCGACGGCTCGGTAGAAGCAATATGTTCCGGCAGCACTGATGCCCTCGAACAAATGGTTGACTGGCTTCACCTGGGTCCTGATTCGGCAGTGGTGAACAAGGTTGATATCGATGAATTGGATGACCAGAGCTCACCCCACCCAAAATTCACCATACGCTACTAGCATGTTTTTAGTGCGTCACTCTTCAGTTTCCGGGGTTTATCTCAATCGCCTGACGTTACCGCTGTGCTGGAAATAGACAATCTCAACGCGACTATCAGGCAGCAGGCTGATAGGTCAACAGCAATCAGCACCATTCAGCTGTTGCGTGATGTCTCCATCCGCATAGAACACGGTCAAACCGTCGCCCTGGTTGGTGAATCCGGATCCGGCAAGTCGCTCACCGCATTATCCATCCTTCGACTTCTCGAGGAACATACCCCCATAGAAATAAGCGGATCGGTACGTTTTGAACACGAAGATCTCCTGCAATTGCCGCTTGAAATAATGAGGCGCATCCGGGGCAACCGTATCGCCATGATCTTTCAGGAGCCGATGACCTCGCTCAATCCGGTTTTCACCATTGGCGATCAAATCGCCGAGTCTCTGAAACTGCACAGAAATCTCACGGGTAGAGAGATGTTCAACGAGTCTATCGGCCTCCTCGAACGCACCGGCATAGAC
>CBFCWR010000142.1:0-7730 GCA_965601575.1 uncultured Desulfofustis sp.
GCATGTCTCAGCAATTCAGAGAAATTTTCGGACCGTACAAAGAGATGTCGGTTCGTTACGACCGTAACCAGGAAGCCATCTGGTGTTATTTCAAACCGCTGCGCTCACCGTGTTTTTCCCCGCTCATGTTGAGCGAAGCGCGTCAGATTCAGAAGTCGGTTATCGGCTATTTTGAATCCGGTACGGGGCAGGAAAAGTTTCCGGTAAAATACCTGGTTCTTGCCTCGCAGAGTCCGGGGGTGTTCAACCTGGGTGGTGATCTCAGCCTGCTGGTAAATCTGATCGAGCAGGGCGATCGTGACCAGCTCCAAGACTACGCCGCTGGTTGTGTGGAGTTTTTCTATCTGAACTCGATCAACCTTGATCTTCCATTAACCACCATATCTTTTGTCGAGGGAGCCGCCCTGAGCGGCGGTCTCGAATCGGCCATTTCCTGTAACTATCTGATTGCTGAAAAGCACACCCAGATGGGGCTTCCAGAAATTCGCTATAACCTTTTTCCAGGCATGGGAGGATACAGTTTCCTGGCCCGCAAGCTGGGGATGGTCCGTGCCGAACAGATAATCACCACAGGAAAGGTGCACAGCGGTCCAAAGCTCTATAAAATGGGGCTTATCGACATCCTGGCCGAGTCGGGAAAAGGGTACGAGGCGGTGGACTGCTTCATTAGAAAACACCGCCGGGCCGCCAATGGCCTGAGGGCTATCCAGGTTCTCAAGCAGCAGTATAACCCGTTAGTATATAAAGAATTGGTAGACATCGCCAAGATCTGGGTGGACACTGCCTTGAAGCTGGACCGAAACGATTTGAAGCATATGGCTCGTTTTGTCTATGCCCAATCGAGGGGGGGAATCACCGCGGAGCACCGGCCCCAGGGCGCCCATCTCGTGAGGACACGGCAGGATCGAAGAATACATAATCCGGAAGCCGCCTTCCCGCTGGTGGACAACAACGGCAACAGAATCCTCTTTGAACGCCGCAAAACGTTCGACCGGCGTGCGGTGGAAATCATGCAGGTGAGTAATTGAAAGTTTTCGCCTCCGTTGGGCGGCCGCTCAACTGATCAACCCGATACATAGCATCCATGCGGATGTAACCGTTTCTCCGAGGGTGATTCTTCCCGGGAACATTTGAATTTCTCTGTAATTTTGATACGCTGAGTATTATTGCCTGGTGCGAATCCCTTATCCCTGAGAAATCGTGGGGGAAGAGATCAAGGTGAAGGAGTCTCATCATAACTCGCTTGCACAACATGTTCGGTGAAGGTCAGGATTTCCAGTTGGACGCGCCTGAGAATCCGCACGCCTTGACTGATAAACTCGAGGCGCTCTATTCGGTGAATCGGATCAGCACCCTGGCCCATTTGCTGGTGGGACTGGTCTATGCCGTTTTTCAAACTCAGTACGAGCAATTTATTCCAGTCTCGATCTGGTACTCTGCGGTTGTCGCCTTTTTCATTTTCAGATGGTTCCTGGTCAAAGGGTACCACGAGAGGGAAGGGAGCGTCGAAAATATCGGCAAGTGGCTGCGCCGCTACCGCTTCTCCAGTTGGGCGTTAGGCTTGCTGTTCGGTTCCATTGTGCTCTTCTTTCACCCCACCGACGATGCGGCACGGCAAATGTTCACCGTACTGGTGCTTGCGGGTCTTGCCGCCTGCGCCTTGACAGTACTGGCGGCCGATCATGTCAGCTATGCAGGATATGCCATCTGTCTGCTGTCGCCAGTGGTAATCTACGCCGTTTTCGTCCCTGACATACTCAATATATTTGTTGCCTTGCTGGTGCTGGTCTACCTCCTGACCTTGATCAGATCCAGTATAAGGCTGAACGAGATCATGGGTTCGTCGCTGGCGCTGAGATATGAGAACCTGTCTCTGGTTAACGACCTCGAGGAAGAAAAGAACCAGCTCAACAACAGGCTCAGCAGAATACTCAACGACAGTTCAAACGAGCTTTACATCGTCGATGCTGAAACCCTGACGTGCCTGCAGACCAACAAAGGTGCACTGGACAATCTCGGCTATTCAGCCGAAGAATTGTCTGCCATGACCTTGGCTGACATCATCGTGGATCTGAACAAGGATGAGATCCAGAATCTCATCAATCCGCTTCGTGAGAGCACAAGAGATGCACTTTCATACAAGACGCTGCAGAAACGCAAGGACGGCACCACCTATCCGGTGGAACTGAGGATCCAGCTTTCGGCTCGGGAAAAGCCCCCGGTCATGCTGGTCACGGCACTGGACATCACCGAGCGGGATGAAGCCGTTAAAAAGCTCATTCACCAGGCCAATTTTGACCAGCTCACCAACCTGCCCAACCGCTACTATATGTTCTCCTACATAAGAAGTGCGTTTGCGCGGGCCAAGAGGCAAAACTCCAAGGTGGCGCTGCTGTTTCTGGACCTCGATGACTTCAAGGATGTCAACGATACCCACGGTCACGCCCTGGGAGACCATTTGTTGAAATTGGTTGCTGATCGCTTGAAATCGGTGCTGCGCGAAACGGACACCGCCGCACGGCTGGGCGGGGATGAATTTCTCCTGCTGCTGGAGGGGCTGCAGCACCGCGAACAGGCGGAGGTGGTGGTTCATAAGATAATCAGGTCATTCACCGATCCGTTCATGGTGAAAGCCAGCGAGGTCTATACCTCGGCCAGTATCGGCATCAGCACCTTTCCCGATGACGGCAATTCGGTGGAGTTGCTGATGCAGTATGCCGATACGGCAATGTATTATGCAAAAAAGGACAGGAGCAGGCATTACCGGTTTTTTTCCCACGAGCTGCGCGCCTATATCGACGAGCAGCTTGCCATCGAAAACCGGTTGCGGCATGCCATACGAAACAAAGAGCTTGCGGTTTTCTACCAACCCAAGATCGACACGGCGACCGAGCAGATCGTTGGGGCGGAGGCACTCATACGCTGGCAGAACAAAGATCTCGGGCTGGTGCCCCCGACTATTTTCATCCCCGTGGCGGAAAAATATGGCTTGATTGAAGAAATTGGCTCCTACGTCATAGACGAGGCGTGCAAGGAAGCGGGATGCTGGCGGGAAATGACGAATTCCGACATTCAGCTGGCAATCAATATTTCCCCGCGTCAGTTCCGGTCCAGCGGCTTTCTCCAGACCATTGACCGAGCCCTTGAAAACAGCGGTCTGGCGGGCAGCAGCCTTGAAATAGAGATCACCGAGAACCTGCTGATGCAGGACACCCATGAGCCCCTGGAAATCCTCAATGAGCTGCTTGACAGAAAGATAACCCTGTCGCTGGACGATTTCGGCACGGGATATTCTTCCTTGAGCTATTTAAAGCAGTTTCCTCTTCAGGTTCTGAAAATAGATCGCAGCTTCATCAACGACATGATGGAAAATCACTACAACAAGTCACTCGTTGATGCGATCATTGCCATGGCCCAGATCCTTGATATAAAGCTGGTCGCCGAAGGCGTGGAAACCATGGAGCAGTTTGAGTTCCTGAAATCCAGAAATGTCGAAGTGGTGCAGGGCTACCTGTTCAGTCCGGCGCTTCCCGCAGAACAATTCAGGGAATACATCGATATGGTTCAGGCGGGCTGATCGTTCAGCCTATGGGCGCTCGCATGGGGAGCAGCGGGGGAGACGAATCAGAGAAATCAGGATCGCTTCTTGAATCTGTCGGAGACCACCACCTCGCCTTTGGGCGGTTCCTGAAGTGTCCTCCTGGTATCGGGATCTTCGGTAAATTCCTCGATCAACGAGACCGATTGAAATGGCAGCATCAGCTGCCGCACATCGGCAAAATTCTTCCTTATTTCATCGTCTGCCGGGTTGATCAGAACACCGTCATCTGCCGGCAGAACCAGATCTTTTATGGAAACGAAATAGGGATGGGTCATGTCCAGGCTGCGGGCCTTGAGTTCGTATTCTTTCTCCTTCCAGGTGAAGTGGACGCGGAAAATGTTCATTGTCGATCTCTGCCGTTAGGCTATAGTGAATGGATCAATCGGTGAGTATCGTATCATCGTAACGCATGTGTAACTATTCACTACCCCCATTCCCTTGTCAACCGGTGGTTTAATTCGGTGGTTTAACTCGAGCCGGCCTGATCGATGGCCGTCAGAGAAGGGGGGGGGGTGCGGAATGTCCGGATAAGCTCTGGCAGGGAGGTCTTTATGGCTATTGTCTCGAAAGAGTTCGGCAGGTTCAAAGACAGAACGATTCATCTCTACACCATGTCCAATTCGGCTGGGGTGGAGGTGAGTGTCACCAATTACGGCGCAATCATCACCTCGTTGAAGGTACCGGATCGAGACGGACAGATCGAGGATGTGGTGCTCGGCTACGATACCCTGCAGCACTATACCGAGGATGCCATCTATATCGGCAGCGTGGTGGGGCGTTACGCAAACCGGATAAAAGGCGGCGTGTTGAAAGTCGGCAAATCGACCCACCAATTGAACTGCAACAGGCCCGGGATCCATCTGCACGGCGGCGAGCAGGGCTTCAACAAGAAAATCTGGGAGCCCCAGACAGTGCAGGACGGCCGCGCCCCCGAGCTGCGTCTCTTTCTGGACAGTCCTGATGGCGATGAGGGGTATCCCGGCAACCTGAGGACACGGGTAAGCTATGCGTTGACCGAGGACAACAGTTTAATAATCGATTATCAGGCCGAGACCGATACGCCTACCGTGGTCAACCTGACCCAGCACAGTTATTTCAACCTCGCGGGCAAGGGGGATGTGACCAATCACCTCATCCAGATCAATGCGTCGGAATATACCCCGGTGACCCCCGATCTGATTCCCACGGGTGAATTGATGGAGGTCGAGGGGAGCCCGTTCGACTTCAGGACGCTGCGGCGCATTTCCGAAGCGATTGGTGAACAGGATGAGCGCAAAAAAGCGGGTGAGGGATTTGATCATAACTACGTGCTCGACACCCGCGGCGACATCAATAAAGTCGCCGCCTATCTCTACCACGAAGAGTCGGGCCGAATCATGGCTGTCCACACCACCAAGCCGGGAATGCAGTTTTACAGCGGCAACTACCTGGATGGCCGGTGGAAAGGACGAGGCGGAGTAGGGTTCTTCAAGCATGCTGCGCTGTGCCTGGAAACCCAATTTTATCCTGACAGCCCGAACCAGCCGCTCTTTCCTTCACCTCTGCTGCTGCCGGGAGATATCTACCATCATACGACAATCTATCGTTTCGGCCTCCGGGGAAAGTAGACTGGCAGTAAGTGGATAACCGGTGATCGATAACCGCCCCTTGCCTGATCGCATAGAGTGAATATCGTCTGGAGGCAATGAAAATCAAGCTCAAATCATCCATACCGGCGACGATCCTGCTGATCACTCTGGCCACAGTGCCGTCCCTGCTCTATTTTTCCGGCTGCGTTGCGGTGCCTGACCAACCGGTTGTGGCCAGCGGCATCATGGATATGGAATTGGATCGCCACTCGCCTTCCTGCGGGCCAGTCCTGGATCCTCCGGAACAGAGGCAGGAAACGGGGGGGATTGATCCCTCCTCGTTTGCGGTGCTGAGCTGGAATTCCCATCGCGGCGGTCACAAGGACTGGAACAGTGATCTCATAGCCCTGGGAGGTAAGGCGGATATTATCCTGCTCCAGGAAGCGGCCCTCGAATCGGTATTGGATACTCAACTCGATATCTCCGCGAATCAGTGGCTGATGGCCACCGCCTTCGAACTTGACGACAGGGAAATCGGCGTCATGTCGGCTGCCCGTGTGGCTCCCCAGGCCTTTTGTGTGGCCAGGGAACCTGAGCCTCTATTCAAGATACCCAAGATCGGGTTGGCGGCTGCCTATCCACTCTCAGGACTGGAAATGTCGCTGCTGGTGGTGAATATTCATATCGTCAATTACACCCTCAACGTTGACGCCGTTCAACGCCAGATCGGCGCGCTCGAGCAGATTGTCCGGGATCACCAGGGACCCGTTATCGTGGCCGGCGATTTCAATACCTGGAATGATGAGCGGGAAGAGTTGGTGAACCAGAAAATGCAAGACCTGGGAATGGAATCAGTAGCATTTGACCCTGACCACCGGGTGAGTTTTTTCAATCACAAGGTTGACGGCGTATTCTTTCGGGGGTTGGAGGTGATTGAATCCCTGTCGCATCAGGTTGAGAGCTCCGATCACAATCCCCTGGAAGTTCATTTCAGACTGTACGGGGCATAGAGAGTGAAGCAGTGCCTTATTCTCGTAATGCTGGCTTCCGGCCTCCTGGCACTGCCAGTGCTCGGAGCGGACAGGGAGGATTGGCAGGAGGAGGTGGCCCATCTCCTCGACTATATCGCCCAGGCACACTGCAGTTTTATCCGCAATGATAAGGTCTATGATTCCGACCAGGCTCTCGATCACATCAACAAAAAGTACGAATATGTGAAGAACAGGATTTCCTCGGCCGAGCAGTTTATCGCCTACGCGGCAACTAAGAGCTCGATTACCGGAAAGAAGTATCAGGTGACCTGCGGCGAGACAACCATGTTGTCCAGCGAGTGGCTGGCAGAAGAGCTGCGCACCTATCGACAGACCCGCTGATCACTCCCGGCCGGTGCTGGCAGGTTGGCTTGTTTGAAAATCCCTCGTTGCACTGAAAGTGGCAACTGCGCTCACTGCTCAGCTTCCAGTCATTTCCTTATTTTAACCGGTTATCGACGAATCAGCCGGTGGGCAGGGTCAGCACCGGGGTCAGTCCCTCGCCTCCGCCTTCAGCGAGGCTCAGGAGAAAGAGAAGAAAGGAAAACATCCGTTTTGAGCGGTAGTCGGTATCTTCTATATAAAACCAGTGATCCCTGTACTTCACAGCCAGAAACTGGTCATCGGGCTTACTGGGAGCACTTTTGATAAATACCCTCGAGCGGATCTCCTCATAGCTCGCGGCCTTGTCGATTACCCCCGGGCTGGCACGATTCTCTCTCACATGCCGATCGGGCACTTGTACGAATTGGGAGAGCTCTGCAATGATGTCGATCATCGATCTGGTCAGCATGGCAATCTCTCGATCGTCGGCGGCAGTTGACCCGTAGACCAGCCTAAATTCGCTGGCAGCGGGGTCCAGACCGAGCAATTCACCTATTCTCTCGCTGTTGTTCTTAACCTCGTCGTTCAAATTCTGTCGAAAGAAGATGATAGTCTTTTCCCCCTGCCGCTCCACCAATCGGCTGCCCAGGCCGCCTGATCTCTGCATCTCGGTCAGGAGTTCCAGAAGCTCTTCAAATCCTTCATCGGCCTCATGCGTGTAGAGCCTTCTTTCGCTGCTGTTATGGAGATCGTTAATGGCAGTGAGACAGACGCGCAGGAGAAAATCGGCATTCCAGCCGGACTGGATCAGCAGAAACAGGGCATGGGGGGGAATCGGAGTCAAGAGGCTCTTGTAAAATTTCTCCCCGACCAGAGGACTGTAGGTGATGGTGGGGCGGTCAGAATATTTGCCCTTGCCGCCCAACTCGAGTCCGTCCCCTATCAGGTCCCCGGATCGAAATCCGGCGATCGCCTGGAGCTCGCGCTCAAGGATATACTGGTTGACCACCGACCCGACCTCAAGAAATATGGGGGTGTCGCCATACCGCAGTTTGATGATATTGAGCAGCATCATCTCTTTCCACGATTCGGCGATGGCGGAGGAATACTCAAAACGATCCCGTTCGATGGTCGAAGGGCCGATACCGGTGCAACTGCTGATAAGCAGTGCGGCGAGGAGGCTGATAATCCACGGTGATCTCATGA
>CBFCWR010000143.1:0-7709 GCA_965601575.1 uncultured Desulfofustis sp.
CAAGTATTCCTATTGATTTCATGTATTTATGGATCCTATCATTACTGAGGATGAGACTGGTCAGTATGGGGTTGAAATGACTTGATAATTTTGTTAGAGGACTTCACCAGCAGTTTCTGGGATAAGAATAGTTTAGATGACTTTACTCGAAGGATTGCTCTGGTTGACACTTAATGTCTACCATGAGGCACGTTCAGAACCACAAATCGGGCAGGTTGCCGTGGCCCATGTCACACTTAACCGAGCATCAGAATCGCAACTACCTCTCAAAGAGGTGATCAAACAGCCTTACCAGTTCAGTTGGACATTCCAGAAGGACTCCTATCTACCCGACGATCCGGACGCATTTCTGGAGTGCCTGCATTCAGTGTATCTTGCCCTGCAAACGCCTGACTTCACTAATGGGGCAACCCATTACCATCTCGATTCCATAACTCCTAACTGGGCCTCAGGGTTTACCTATGTTGCTCAGTTTGGCTCCCACAAGTTCTACAAGCAATAAAAAAGGGGGCATCCTACCGATGCCCCCTTTGATATTTCAACTGGGGTTATCTTTCAAGCTTCGGCAGCCTTCCTGATTGCCTCCTCCATATCCTGTAATCTGGTCTCCGACATTCTGATTGAAATGGGGTAGACCAAAGTCCGCTCTAGCAAATCAGCAGAAGATGGTAAGGCTTCAGGATCGTAAACAACCCTTCTTTTGCCGCCAGGTTCGGCAAAAGGCCAGCCACTTCGGGTCTGGGTGGCTCCGGCGAGTAAATGCTCCCATTTTGGATAAAAATGCCAGGTGTTATCAGCCCAACAAATTGGTGGTGCGCCATTTTCCTGCAGAACCCGCCCCACTCTTTTGCGATGATCGGAATCTTCGAGCGTAAATGACAGAAAGGTCGCACTATCACCTGCCGGATCAATGAGATCCCTGAACGTAACTGCCGGAATCGAATTGAGGCATTCCTTCAGCCGATTCTTATTCTTTTTCTGGGCTGCGATCATCGAATCGAGCTTGCCCAACTGAGCAATGCCGATTGCGCCCTGTAATTCCATCATCCGGTAATTGAAACCGATAAAGGAGCGCCCCTCACCGCCCCTTCCACCAGGATTAATGACATGATCGTGACCGTGGTCGTGATATTCGGACATTTCCTGATGGAGCTTCTGATCATCTGTAATGATCATCCCCCCTTCTCCGGTGGTGATGGTTTTGACCGAATCAAAGGAAAAAGTGCCGCATGTTCCAAAGGTGCCCAGATACTTCCCGTTAATGTGGCCGCCTGCTGCCTGGGCAGTGTCTTCAAGTACGGGTATGGAGGCCTGGTTGGCAATTTCAACTATCTCCTGGATACGTGCGGCGGTACCCAGCATGTGCACCGGGATGATACATGATGTTTTATCGGTGATTTTACGCTTTAAATCGCCGGGATCCATATTCAGCGTCTCGTCGATTTCAGTGAATACCGGAATCGCGCCCACTTCGAGGATCGCCTCCCAGGTCGCAACGAACGTAAATCCCTGGGTGATGACCTCATCGCCAGGTCCTACTCCCAAAGCCTTGAGAGCAACCTTTACCGCGGCGGTACCCGAACTCACTGCCTGGGCGTGGCCAGCTCCAGTGTACGACGCAAATTTCTCCTCGAATTCTTTTACTTTGTATATCCCCCGGCGCTGCTCGCCAAATTCATAGCGAAACAATACCCCCGTTTCGAGCACTTCGAGTATTTGCTGTTTCTCTTCTTCACCAAATATTTCAAAACCAGGCATTCTCCTTCCTCCTCGTCTTCGTCACCTGACTCACTGAAATGTCTGAATTAATGTCCCAGTTGAACATTACCTGTAAAGCGCCATATTGTCGATAAGTCTTATCCGCTGATTTACACGAATAGCGCCAAGAGCACGACATTTTTCCTTGATCTCAGATAGTGGTTCAAGACTCTGTTCGTCGACAATGGACAAGTACTCCAGGGTGCACGAACCACTCTTTTTTATGATGGCGGTGCCCTGGTTGATCAACTCGTGTGTGCTTGTCTCCCGCCCTTCGAGCACCTCGTGCCTGATGTGATGCAAGGCCTTGCTGAGCGCCAGCGCCTCAGATCGTTCAGTTTTACTCAGATAATAGTTTCGAGAACTCATCGCCAGACCGTCAGCTTCCCTGACAATTGGAACGCCGACAATCCTGATGGTAAAATTCAGGTCTTCAGTGAGCTGCCTAATGATCTGCAGCTGCTGGAAATCTTTTTCCCCAAAAAACGCATAGTCGGGAAGCACAATGTTGAACAACTTTGCGACCACCGTGGAAACTCCGGTAAAATGCCCAGGCCGGTCATCAGCACAGAGCCCGGAGGCCAATCCTGCCAATGAAATCTCCGTTTGATGGCCAGGCCGGTAGATTTCATCCGGCTCCGGGCAGAACACTAGATCGACCCCGACCTGACTGGCCTTGGCACAATCACCTTCCAGGTCGCGAGGATACACTTCAAGGTCCTCTTCCGGACCAAATTGAGTGGGATTAACAAAAAGAGAAACGACTGTCCTGTCTGTTCTTCCCACAGAGGCCCGCATGAGCTCAAGATGGCCGTCGTGAAAATAGCCCATGGTCGGCACCAGACCTATGGTACAGCCATCCCCACGCCAGTGGGTGATTGCTTCACGCACCTCTGTTATCCTAGTCGCGACTTTCACTGTTCCGCTTTAAGTCTGGCGATTTTTTCTTCAACCATCACTTTCTGCAGTGCAGCGGCCGGACCGAGCTCCGCCAGGTATTGTTCATATAACTCCAGTGCCCGATCTCTGTCTCCCTGTAATTCGAGGACTCGGGCTGAACCCAGAAAGCCGATATCTTTGTAACCTTCCAGTTCCATCAGCATGCCGTATTCATCACCCGCACGCTGAAAATCTCCTGTAGCCTCTGCCGATTGAGCGATACCCACCGTAACCAGCGGCCACAACGCTGATGTTGCTTTAAGATTAGTTCGAACCTCAGTGAACTTCTGTAGTGCCTCGCTCATTTTGCCATTCTTCATGAATTCCTGGGCAGAATTGATTCCTGCCCAAAGCCCCGCATCAGTCCCGCCAAAATCTTTTTCCACCTGGGCGAGTGTATCGAGCATTTGCTGTCCACTCAGCTCCTGAGCCGCGAAAAGTGCCTCTGAGCTCTTCTTAATCTGATTGTCTCGATAGGTACCATACAGAGCCCAGGCAACAACCCCGATCACCAAAACGGCGATCCCGGCCTGGACCATTCTTTTATTTTCCCTGACAAATTTAACCGCCGCGGGCGGGAGATTAAGTTGTTCGAGAAAGCCTTCGAGATTGTTCTTGTCGCGCTCGTCAACGTATTCTTTTTCGAAGATGTCTTCCTTCGCCATACGAGTTCTCCTGAAAACTATCCTGCAATTTTATTTGGCTACCTATTGTTTTAGAAATCAGCGAGTCATATATAGTACAAATGCGCTAAGGTGTCCATCCGTAAACCATACTGCCAGAAGAAGCAAAGATTATGAGTAGAGGATCGTTGGGCCAGGTTAAATCAGTTTCACAGATAAATGGTGAGATTCGTCATCTGCTTGACAGTGAATTTCGTTTTGTCAGGGTTCAGGGTGAAATATCCACTGTCAGACAGCCGTTTTCCGGCCACATATACTTTACTCTCAAGGATCACCAGTCCCAATTGCCAGCGGTGTTGTTTAAAAACCAGCGGCGCTGGCTTGCGGCAGAGCTGAAAGAAGGTCAACAGGTCATCTGCGACGGTAGAATCAGTGTCTACGAGCCTCGAGGTCAGTACCAACTCATTGTTGATACCATTGATTTCGACGGAACCGGGCAACTGCGAATCCTGTTTGAACAGCTCAAACAGAAACTAAGCAATGAAGGACTCTTTGACCAGGATCACAAAAGTCCATTACCCCCTGAGATCAAACACGTCGTGGTGATTACCTCGCCAACTGGCGCCGCCATATACGACTTCATTTCAGTATGCATGGCACGCCGGGCTGAGTTGTCAATACAAATTCTACCTGTTCGTGTTCAGGGTCAGGGAGCCGCAGATGAGATCTGTAAAGCTATCGACAGCGCTCACACCCTTACTCCCGACGTCATTGTCGTGTGCCGGGGAGGAGGATCAATCGAAGACCTCTGGTCATACAACGAGGAGATCGTAGCCAGGGCCATACATGAAGCGAAGATACCGCTGATCACCGGGATTGGTCACGAGACCGACTTTACTATCGCCGATTTTTGCGCCGACCTGCGGTGCGCGACTCCAACCGCGGCAGCTGAATTGATTACGACAGATCCTTCAGCGTATGAGGAAAAGATCGCCTACTTTTCATCCCGCCTCCTGCGCTCCATGTCCCTGCGTCTCAACGAGTACGAAGTCAGGGTGGACAGGATCACCGATTTGCTGTCGACCTTCGACAAGGCCTTCAGTCACCACACCTTTGCGGTGGAACACCTTTTCACCAAACTGCATAATTCGATGGCGATGGCGGTTGAACAGAGAAATTCGCGCTTCTCCAACGCCCAGTCGCTCCTTCTTCGCCTCGCACCAGACGCGGCAATCAGTCGACATCAGGACAGGCTGGCTTTTCTCAATCAACGCCTGCGAGAAAGAGTGGGTCAGTTGGTCCAAACCAAGCAGGCCAGACTCGCACAGTCTGCCGCCGTACTCGACACGCTGAGCCCGTTGAAAACCCTCGCCAGAGGATACGGAATCGTTTCCAAAAAGGCGCTGACGGGTGGTTCCGGCGATATTGTTACCAGCACCAGCCAGGTGGAGGAAAATGAAGAAGTGGAAGTCAGACTGCATCGGGGAACCATGGATTGCCGGGTGGTGCGTAAGAAATCCTGAAATGTCGTCAACCTGACGACGCCATTTTATCAGGCCTGATAAAAAGTATCGGCGATATCTTTGTAGTCGCAGCGAATCAGGTTCTCGTTCAGCAGTCCGAGTATCTTGGCAAGAGAAGAACGATCCTCCAGTGTGATTATCGTTCCTGCCGCACCTTTGTCGATGGTGAAACCCGAGTTACGCAACAGAGCAAGCGACTCCTGATAGCGGTCGACGATGATGCCGAGTACCGAATAATCCTCCATGTACTTGTCGGGGACACCTAATTCTTCCAGGTACTCAGCCCTTTCATGCAGGCCTTCCGGCAGCAAGGCAATTTTACCCATTTCACGTACCGTCTACATTGCCGCCACAGGCTCCTTCCCTGACCTGGGCAGATGCCTGTGGCAAAATCGAACCGACTCGCTACAACAATTCCAGACCGGCAAAGAAGTAAGATATCTCGAATGCGGCCGTTTCCGGGGCGTCTGATCCATGTGTGGCATTCTCACCCACAAAGGTACCGAATTCTTTTCTCAGGGTACCATCTGCGGCTTCGGCAGGGTCTGTGGCTCCCATGAGATCACGCCATTTCTTTATTGCTTGTTCAGCTTCGAGCACCATGACCAGGCAAGCACCGCTGCTCATGAAATCCGTGAGTTCGTCGAAGAAAGGTCGCTCACGGTGTACATGATAAAACCCTTCGGCTTCTATCTTGCTCAGATAAAGTTTTTTAAGACCGACAACCTTGAATCCTTCCTGGTAGATTCTCGCCAGAATTTTTCCGGCGTTGCCGGCAGCAAATGCATCAGGTTTTATAATCGCAAATGTCCTTTCCATTGATGTCCTCTCGAGATGTGTTTAGATGGGATAAATCGGGACAAAACCAGTAGCACTGGACAACTGGTTTGTCAAGCGCATAGACAGTGCTCCACGCTACTTAGCTCGCCGTCGAAACTGAATTTAGTCCTGATCTGCAGTGTGAGAGGCCAGTCGGAGCAAGGCATTGACTATGGCGACAGCAACCGGGGTACCCCCCTTGCGTCCCTTGTTGGTAATAAATGGATAGTGTTGCCGGGTCAGCAGTTCCTTGGATTCGACGGCATTTACAAATCCCACCGGTACACCCACAACCAGTGCCGGGTCGATTGTGCCCTCGCTGATGAGGGTGATGGCAGCAATCAGTGCGGTTGGAGCATTACCTACTGCGATAATGCCCACATCGCTGCCCGAAAGCTTCTCGAGGGCGGTCTCCGTTCTTGTTTTACCGGCGTTTCTGGCGTTCACGGCAATGTCGTCATCATTGATATGACATTTTACCCGACCGCCGAATTGTTCGATAATCCTCGCATTGATCCCGGCGGCTCCCATGGAGACGTCGATATATATGTCTCTGCCTGACCGTATTGATTCGATTGCCGCCTCGATGGGTCGGTTACCGAAAATCAGACTGTGACCGAAATCAAAATCACCTGTGGCATGTATTACTCGTCTGATCACCTGAAAATAATCCGGATCAATCTGTGATGACTGCAGGCCTGTCTGAGCTTCAAATTCTTTCTCGATAATCGCAAAACTTTGTGACTCTATTTCTGAAGGCCGGACGGATTTAATCATGGTCATGGTTAATGAATTCTTTATCCTGCGATTGATTTATGGATGTGGTCGATTGCAGACACCGAATCGCCAAAGTGCAGATGGACATAACTGCCCAGTGCGGAGCCAACACTATATCCCTCATGAGAATTATTATCAAGTGTGTAGAGGCGGGTGGTTTTTTTGCTTGTCTCAGGGCTGTCAGCCCCGCTATCGATATCAGAGTAGTGGAATTCGTGACCCTTTAGCAGATCGCCTCTGGCACCGAGAATGCAGTCTTTAAGCAAAGTTACCTGGCGGTAACCTAGCTTTCTGAGCCTCTTGTTCATCACGGTATCGAAAGGAAATATTCCTGTCATCTCGTATACCTCTCCCTCCATGTCCCGCAGGGATCGGCATAAATACATGAAGCCACCGCATTCTGCATAAATGGTGAGATTCCTTTTATAAGCTTTGATGATTTCTGCGCGCATGGCCTGATTCTGG
The DNA here is from genome assembly GCA_965601575.1 of uncultured Desulfofustis sp. Lineage (GTDB taxonomy): Bacteria > Desulfobacterota > Desulfobulbia > Desulfobulbales > Desulfocapsaceae > JABDQA01. The sequence continues at coordinate 6,905 of CBFCWR010000143.1, forward strand.
CTGAGGGCCGCGCCGTGGTTTTCCGGATATCCACCGCCAAAATAGATCATGTCGAGTTGCTGCGGCAACTTCCGGTCATGTAACGGACTAAAGCGGATGATTTCAAATCCTCTCTCTTCGAAGAGCTCCAGGTTTTGCGGGTAGTAAAAACAGAAGGCATCATCCTGAGCGAGCCCTAAACGTAGTGTTGTCTTCTTTTTTCTCGTGACCACGGGTTCTGAAGATGCGGTGCGAGGTGGAAGGATCTCAACCTCCTTGCGGGTGCGGGAAACAATAGTCTCGAGATCAAGTTGCCTTTCTACTGCATCAATCAACAGATCAAGTCCAGCATCACCCAGGGGCTCCTCGTTCCCCATGTGCAGGCCAAGATGGCGTTCGGGAATACGATATTGGTGGTCACGCTGAAAAAAACCGGCGTAGTCAACTGTGCAATTGCTCGCGACCGCGTTCTCGATCAGCTGTCGATGTCTTGCTGAGCCGATGTTATTGAAAATAACCTTCCGGATGGTCAGTTCAGGATCAAAAGTTTGAAAGCCATGCACCACCGCTGCCGCACTTTCTGCAGCCGATGCCGCGTCGACTACCAGCAGCACCGGCAGATTCAATAGTTTGGCCAAAGCCGCAGTGCTGGCTTCTCCGCCATCGAACAATCCCATCACCCCCTCGACCACCACCACATCAGCCCCCCTGCTCTTCTCGACATAGGTGCGTCTACAGCATTCCGCCCCCATCATCCTTATATCGAGATTGTAGGAGTCTTTAGAGGTAATCGCCCGGTGCAGGGTGGGATCTATGAAGTCGGGGC
>CBFCWR010000144.1:0-7694 GCA_965601575.1 uncultured Desulfofustis sp.
CAGGAGTGCGTCGGAATTGCCGCACCGCCTGCCCATCGGGATCACAAGCGGTAGTCATTCCAATCCATAAAAATTGGATACTCCTTGGGAAACAGGGCCAGGCGATCGCCAGGTTTGATAACGGTTTCCTTGGATACGGCGCGATGATTGAGCATTACCAGCTGGATCGAGCCGCGGGGGATTTCCAGCAAATCAATGACAGCGGCCAAGGGGGTTGCTTCTGAGAGGGGGAAGCGGTTGTCCGGGGTCAGGGCTGCGCCGGATCGTGCTTCTCGCAGACTTCCGTAGCAGATTATTTCAATAGTCTGTGACATACCAGCGGTTATCTCCTTCCAGGTCGAACCTGTTGGTGTTGTTCGCCTTTATGAGATGAATATAGTGCGCTATTTTTCATATACTATTCACCCCATCCTAATCGAATAGCAGTCGTCAGACAATAACTCCCCGCCACATGGGACCACGCGTGTCGCTAGTGGCTGTTGTCTTTTAACAGGCGCCGGATCAATGGAGTCAAAAGCTGCGGGGAGAGAAAGAGCGGAAACTGGGCAAAGGCGAAATAAAGCCAGGCAAGATCGGGCAAGGTGGAGCCTGTTGCTGCGAGCATCAAGGCCATGTTTCGCTGCGATACCATAAGTCCGATGGAGAGCGCACGTTTTCGACCGGCGAACAGGAAAACGGGAGAGCTGAGGGCCATTACCGCGAAAAAAACCGCGAAGGCGATGACCATGAAACGGAACGTGGTCGCCGGGTCGGCAAGGATTTTAACTCCAACCGATTCCATCACGGCCGCAACGAAAAAGAACAAAACGACGATGTTGAACCCGTTGATTGCTTCATTATTTCTTTCGATCGCTGCGCTGCCGGCCACTTTGCGAATGATGATGCCGGCCGCGGCAGACCCAGCCAGGATTAAAAACAGCCGAGAGGCTAAATCTGCTGAGGTGATGGACAAGGCTGGACCCACAAAGAACAGGGTGAAGAGAGGGGCGGTCAGCGGCACCAGGGCCGTACTGGAGATCAGAATTATCAGTACAATTGTACTTTCCAGCCCCATGATCATGGCCAGGGCAGGCGCCGACATGATGGGCGAGGCCACCGCCTGGAGCATAAGGGCGATAAACAGCTCCGGTTCACTGGTATCAAGCCCGATGAAGCTGAGCAACAGCCCGAACAGGAGCGGTACGACAATAGATGTCCAGAAGGTAGCCCAGATCACCAGCCCGGGACGACGCAGAAATCCCCGTGCAGCGACGACATCCACCTGCATGAAGGCAGTACATAAGAGAATGAACACCGCTCCACTGACAAACGGTCTGCACCAGTGTCCAATCCAGGGGAAGGCAATACCGATGACAATTGACACACCAATCGCCCTGGTTCCTTGACGGCCGAGCCAGGTCAGAAAAGTGCGAACCACCTCGAGGACCACCATCAGACCTCAGCCTATTCCTTCGGGCGGGCGTTCTGACCCATCAGGGCGGTGTACCGGCTGGTGTTGGACGCTATTGTTCCCAATCCGTCTGCAGCTCTGCCGACCTCACCACTCATTTTCTCCACTGCGTTGTCAATTGCGCCCTGAATACGGCTCGATGCCAGGTGGGCGCCAAAGATGAAGCAGCAGCCGAAAATAATCGCCGCAAGCACGATATGGCCGCCCACATCTCTTGATTTCTCAGCCATGATGATTCTCCTGTAGATTCAGGTGTGATCGATTGAGTGAATGGTAATCCAAGGTAACAAAAAACCTGGATTGAATCATGGTCCATCCCACGATATTTTCTCATTGTCCAATTTCCCTGGTACTTTGGTGAGCGAAGCGAGGAATCTCGCTCAGGGAATTAATCAGCAGAAACGGATTGTGCTGGTCGTCCAGGTTGAAGCAGTGGAGGATATTCCGGCCGGCGTCAGGAGCGCTTCTTTAAAGATTCGATCTCTTTGCGCAATTGCTCGACTTCAGCGATGAGTGTATTGCGTTCGATAAATAAATCGTGCAGATCCCGCTCAACGTTCCTGGTGATGATCTGCATGTCTCTGAGTTGATCCAGAAGTCTGCGATCCTCGATGGACTGTTCCAGGCTTGTCAGCCATTTTCGTACATCCCTGATGGTTTTCATCTACCGGCCCTCCCAGGTCATGCGGACATTATAGCACAGGAGGCAGTACAAAGATCAATCCAGACCGTGCCATTTATATATCAGGCTGCACGATACTTGCATTACCATCACGGGTGACTTAATTATCTAATGGTGTGCTGCACGACCTCCCATCTATTCAATTACTATCCGCAGGACCTAAGATTTCTTTTGGCGATGGGATCATCAGAGAGTGGTACGGTTCGCAAAGAGTGGCGAGAAAGAGTAAAAAAATCAGGCTGGGGGATTCAACCATGCGCAAGATCTCGATGCAGGAAGTGGAGCGTCACAATACTTCTGACGATTGCTGGGTAGTGATAAACGGCAAAGTGTACGATTTATCAACTTTTCAGGCAACCCACCCCGGGGGGTCGGAAATAATCACCGGCAATGCCGGCAAAGACGTGTCCAACCTGTTCAACGACGTGCATCCCAAGGATATTGTCGAGCGCCTTCTGTCCCCCGACGCCTGTCTTGGACTTATCGATGAAGATACGGTCGATCCTGAGCAACATATCGTCGCCGGAAAGCAAAAATCTCCCTCCCGTTCTCAGCAGCAGGTTTCAGCACCCGAGACAGCCGATCAACACCAGGAGCAGCACTGGCAGAAACCGCCGCTGGAAGCCATGCTGAACACTTTCGATTTCGAAAGCGTCGCCGCCCGCACGATGACAGAAGAAGGCTGGGGCTACTACTCGTCCGGCGCCGACGACGAAATAACCCTGCGGGAGAATCATACCGCATTTCAGCGGGTCTGGTTCAAACCGCGCATCCTGGTCAACGTCAAGAACGTCGATATGACGACCTCCATACTCGGAGTGAAATCGTCTTTTCCCCTTTACTTCAGTGCAACCGCCCTGGGCAAGCTGGCTGATGATGAAGGCGAATTGGCCATTTCGCGCGCTGCCGCTGCCAGTGATGTGGTCTACATGCTGCCGACTCTTTCCTCCTATTCGCTGGACGAAATGCTCGAAGTGCGTCAGCCCGGTCAGACGCAGTTTGCCCAATTGTATGTGAATCCCAAGAGGGAGCGTACCATTGAATATGTCAAGCGCCTGGAGGACGGCGGTGTCAAGGCATTATTCGTCACGGTCGATGCGCCCCAGCTGGGGCGTCGTGAAAAAGACATGCGCAACAAGTTCACCAAAACCACCGACGTGCAGAAAGGCGACGATGTCAACCGCAGCGAGGGGGTGGCCAGGGCGATCAGCGAATTCATCGACCCGAGCCTGTGCTGGGACGATATCACCTGGTTGAAAAGCATCACCTCTCTGCCCATCATTTTAAAGGGAGTGGGGTCCGGGGTCGATACGGTGGAGGCCTTGAAAATGGGTTGCGCGGGAGTGGTGCTCTCGAATCATGGGGGCAGGCAGCTGGACACCGCCCGGTCGTCAATCGAGATATTGCCCGAAGCGGTCGCCGCGCTTAACAATCATGATGCCGGCTGGCGGTCACGCTTTGAAGTATTCATCGATGGCGGCATTCGACGCGGCAGCGATGTGTTCAAAGCCGTGGCCCTTGGCGCTTCTGCGGTGGGTATCGGCCGCCCGGTTCTCTACAGTCTTGCTTCCTACGGCCAGGCCGGGGTTGAGAGAATGTGCGCGCTATTCAAGGAGGAGCTGACCATGGTGATGCGGCTGATGGGCACTCCTTCAATTGCTGACATCACCGAAGCACATGTCCTCTACGCCAATCTCATGACCCACGTACCGGCACAGGCTCGAGACCATCTTCAACTCGACACCTACGAACCGCTGCAACCGGCTGCGAGACTGAAATAGGGGGGCTCACTCAGCCGCTCAGGCCTCACGAGCCCGGACCGCAATCAAGGCATCTGGGCGGCGGCTTGGGCCCCATGCTCAAGCCGTGGTTCAGGATTCTCAGGGCCGACCGGACCCCTTCTTCGACAACCGGGTGGTAGAAGGGGCGTTCGAGCATTTCGGACACGGTTAAGTGGGACTGGTGCGCCCAGGCCAGCAAATGGCCGATGTGTTCGGCTCGAGGTCCAACCATCTCGGCCCCCAGAAAAAGTCCCGTTCCTTTTTCGCCGTAAACTCTCAGAAGTCCCCGGTTCACGAGCATTACCCGCGAGCGCCCCTGGCTGCGCCAGTTCACTTCCCCGACGACGAAATCGACTCCCTGTTTCTGCAGTTCGGCATAGGACTGACCGACCATCATGATCTGCGGGTCGGAAAAGACGATACTCAGCGGGGTGCTTTTCTTGAAATGCCTGACTTCCGGAAAGTGCGCCGCATTAAACCCTGCCGCCTGTCCCTCGTCGGATGCTTCATGAAGCAGCAGCAGATGATTGGTGGCGTCGCCGGCGATGAAGATATGTGAGTCGCCGGCCTGGCCGGAATAGGGGTTGTAAAGCGGTACGCCGTGTTCGTCCAGAGCGATCGAGGTGTGCTCCAGGCAGAGCAGTTCGACGTTGGGAACCCGGCCTGTGGCGGCAAGCACATATTGAAACGAGTCCTGGTGAGATTGTCCTTCGGCTATGAAGTCAATCTGCACCCTTCCGTCCGCCAGTTTCACATCGGTCAGGTCAACGTGCGGGAAGTAGGGATACTCGTCTGAAAACGCAGAACCGGCTTCAGCAATCACCTCGGGGTCGGTCAGGGGGGCCACCCTGTTGCCTTTGCCAAACAAAGTGGTACGAACGCCAAGGCGATGCAGCGCCTGGCCCAGTTCCAGGCCTATGACACCAGCCCCAAACACGGCTACCGAGTCCGGCAGGCGGTTCCAGTAAAAGATATCCTCACTGGTGATCAATTGATCACCGAGATCGTTGAACATCGCAGGCACCCTGGCGCGTGAGCCGGTGGCAATCACCACACGTTCCGCCTCAATTTCCAGATCTTCGTTGATCTGCAGGACATGGTCCGATTTGAATTTGGCGTACCCCTTTATTCTGTGTTCCTCTGGCCACTCTTCGACATCCTCGACCACAAAGCCCACGAACCGGTCACGCTCCTCCCGCACCCGCTTCATGACCGCTTCCCCGTCAATGATCCTGTCGCCGTAGTGGATGCCGAAGGCGTCGGCCTGGGAGCCGGCATGCGCCGCCTCGGCTGCGGCAATGAGCAGCTTCGAAGGCATACAGCCGACCCGTGCGCAGGTGGTTCCATACTGATCTCCCTCGATCAAAACGATCGAATCGGTCACTTTTGAGGCTTCCCTGTAGGCGCGCATACCGGCGCTGCCCGCTCCGATGATCGCAACTTCGACTTTTTTCATGATACTCCCTCTGGATATTCACTGGTTGCGGGGTACGTCGTTCATCAACTGCTCGGCATTTCTCCCGACTTTCTTAAGGAGCCTGACAAGCTCGTGACGCTCGCTTTGGTCGAGGCAACCGAACAGCTCTGTCAATGAATTGCTATGCTTTCTGTAGGCTCTGCTGATCAATTTAAGACCCTTTTTCGTCAAGTGAAGGTAAAACCGGCGACCATCGGCGGGGTCCTGGATTTTCTCGATGAGGCCGCGTTCCATGAGTCGGTTTGCAGCCGCCGTCATGGAGCCGCTGGTCAGCAGGATCTTTTTGCCGATTTCATTTATGGGAAGTGGTCCTTTGTGCAGCAATGCTTCGAGAATCATGAAGTCGGTGATACTGAGCCCCGTGTGACAAATGCTGCTTCTGTCGACTTCTTCTACAGCCTTGTTCGCTTTGCCAAATATCAACCTGATATGCGATCCCGATTCCATAAGCCTCACATGAGTAGATTGTCAGTGTCGTCTTCCCCGCCACCCTGATGACCATCAATGCCCGGCCAATTTTGTCTGGCCGGGCAAGACGATCAGCTACAGGATCAATGAGTAACGGCTGACTTAGTTGCCTCGGCGAGCCAGCGGTTTGCTTCGACCACGTCGGTTTCGGTCAATTCGTGGCCCGCTTCGACTTCAACCACCGTCACCCCGGCACCGGCCCCCCTGAGCACGTCAATCAGTTGATCGGTGCTTTCCGGAGGAATAACCCGATCTCTCGTTCCTCTCAGAATCAATATCTCTTTACCTTCGATATTTCCGATCTTGATCCTGTTGAGCGGAAGCATGGGGCGCAGCAGAATCGCCCGGTTGCACAACTGGGGACGGACGAAGAGCAGTGCCGCAGCGATATTGGCACCGTTTGAATAGCCCAGCGGCACCATATGCTCCTGGGATCGACCATACCTGCCCGCTGCCTGCACCAGAAAATCGGCCAGCTCGTTGGCCCGAGTCACGATGTCCTGTTCATCGAAAACTCCGGGCGCGAGCCGCGTGAAGAACCGGTACATACCCTGCTCGTTAACTTTGCCTCGCGGGCTCAGGATTGCTGCATCCTCGCTTATGCGGCGGGCCAGAGGAATCAGATCGCCTTCATCTCCTCCCGTACCATGCAGGGCCACCAGTGTTACTTCAGATTCGTGGGGACCATTGGCAGCAACAAAGCGATGCACAAATTCCGGGCCCCTGAGGGGCGGAAGGTGCTGTTCGATCCGGGTACGCATCGGTTCGTACTGACTCGGCAGTTTCAGGGATCGACCCAGTTCTTCGGGTCTCTCATCGACCGTGAAGCCCGGAGGATCAGTGGCTATTTCAAACAACACGCCGCCTGGCTCATGGAAATAGATCGACTTGAAATAGTTCCTGTCACGCACCTCGGTTACCGCCTGGCCATCTATTCTCAGAGTCTGCTGCCAGTAGGTTTGTTCATCATCCGAGCGGGTGCGAAAAGCGATGTGATGCACCGTTCCGCTGCCCTGTCTGCCGGCTGGCGCATCAGGATCGACCAAAAGATCGTAATAACGGCCCAGGCCCTCGTCGTTTTCCATGGCGAAGCGTATGCGGTTGTCCTCTTGGACGAACCGTTTCAGTCCCATGGACCCGGACAGCAGCTGTTCAGTTCCCTGTGCTTCGCGCACCAGGGAGGTGGCTGAGTGAAAGCCTCGAATGCGATGATGCGCTTCCTTCACGGCGAGATTAGATTCGATCTCATCAACCAGGTTTTTGGTGGCGATTAGTTCCAGATGCAATCCGTGGGGGTCGCCAAACCTGATCACCTGTTCTCCGAAGCGGCTCTCCTGTGCGACCTCCACCCCATGCCTGCCAAGACGCTCCAGCCAGTATTCCAGCGAATCCGAAGGGATGGAGAAACCGGTGGCGGTTATCATGCCGGCGCCCGCCTGGCCTGGTGGCATGCCGATCCAGGGAAAAAAGGTGAGGATTGTTCCCGGTCTGCCACCGTCGTCACCGTAATAGAGATGATAGGTGTGGGGATCGTCGAAATTGACCGTTTGTTTCACCAACCTCAGTCCAAGCACATCCTCGTAGAAGGCGACATTGACACTGGGTGAGGAACAGATGGCGGTTATATGATGTATTCCGTGAATAGTATTATTATGGTTCATGTCAAACTCCATTGTCTTGATGAAAAGATTTATTTATTTTTCTTTTATTGATACTGAAATTTATAATAAATAAAATATGTTAAATTTTATATTTAGTTTCATACTGAGTAAATATTAAGCGCTAATATCTTTAAGTCAAGATATAACACACCCAAAGTTATCCCTTCAAGAATTA
>CBFCWR010000145.1:0-7673 GCA_965601575.1 uncultured Desulfofustis sp.
TGGAACGGCCGGCAAACCAGGTGGACTGGGCCCCGCAATTGGGCAAATACAGGACATTGTCTTCTTCGTCGATGTGGCTGAGATCTCCGAACAGCGTGGGCAGCCCGCCGGTGATATGTTTCATGATTTCCATGGTCAGCGCATTGTCGCCGTCGGCTTCGCAGCCCATGGAAATGTTGGCTTTCTCCCCGTCGGCATCGTACGGTCCAGGCAACAGCGCCGCGGTAAGACACTGGGGCACATAGTTGTTCGACAGATCAGGCATGCATTTAACTGCCACGAAGTCGAGCCCTTTCTCGTCTATGATATCTTTTGTGGCCAGGTAACAGGCACACTGGTAGGCGAGCTTTTCACGAGTAAGTACGAGATCGTCGTATGCCACGGTCTTGGTGTGCTCTTCAAGCCAGGCGATCATCTTATCGGCGCGCTCCGGCTCGTTTTCGAGAATGAGCTCAGCCTGCCGGATAATCTCGAGCTGATCGATATGCTCGACATCGATGCCGAACATTCTCTTCCACTGCATGGAATCGATCGAACCGGTATCGATCCCCAGAGAACGACCGCCGAACAGACCGTACACCTCGCCTTTGAGTTTGTTGGCTGCGGCGGCTGCTTTGACAAAGGGCATGAGCTTCGCAGTCATCGAATCTGCTCCGTAGTCATCGCGTATCCTGATGTGCTCGATGCCTGTCTGATGCATGGCCCCGCCGGCCCCGAAAAATCCGACCATGCCATGCGTCGCCGGACTTTTGCTGGTCAGCAGCGCCACCGGCATGCCCAGACGCTGCACACCATGAATAACGAGATTGGGAGACGTCCAGCAGGGCGTGTGAGCGATTATCATATCAACATTGGCAGCCCGCAGCTGGTCGATCTGACCGTTGATATCAGCTCTCGTCCTGGCCACTTCATCAAAGGCGACCAGCTCCATCGGCAGCGTCTGCAGATATTCCCTGAGTTGCCCATGCCGCGGCTCGGCAAGGTTTTTGAAAACCTTTTCCCACATGTCGTCCCGCTCATCGCCGAAGGTGACCAGACCAACCCGCGGTGTATTATTTTCCATGTCCTCTGCTCCAGATTATATAGACATCCCTCTCAGTGAGCACTCGTGCGCTCTCCCCGATCGGAGTCAGTTAGTGGTAAAAGTCAGTCGAGCTGAACGGTTCAGGCGGTCTGCGGTTTCACGCCGCAGGGATATTTTTCCCGAATTTCAGCAATCAATTCACTTATGTGATCGACTGTCGTGGTCACCAGCTTCTCACCTTTTTCGCGGGTGGCTTTGGTGGGGTCACCGACCACGCCGTTTCCGCCCTCGGCTATTTCAAACTTCTCAGGACGGGCGAAGGTGCCTTCGAAATGGTACATCTGGCCTGGTTTGGGCGCTGCGCCCGGGGCAATTTTCCACTTGGGATCGATGAGCGGCTCGCCATCTCCAGGCGCTGCCAGGCTCATGTCGACAAGCTCCGGATAGAGGTAGAGCGCAACCGAAGTCTCAGCTTCGTCCGCATGCCACATGTGGTCTTCGAGGATCGTCTTGTCATCCCTGAGGAAATCGTACCAGTGCAGAGACAGGACGAAAAAGCCTTCGATGCCAAGTTTGTGGACCGCCACGATGGTCGATGAGACCTGCCCGTGGGCAGAGAGGATGATAAACTTGTTGTAGCCGGCCACGCTTGCACCCCGGACGATGTCGCAGAGCATACCGATATGGGTTTCAAAGGTGAGCGGAATGGTACCCGGCACCCCCCAGTGATGATACGGATGAGAGCCGTACATCGGGCAGGGCAGGATCATCGCCCCACTTTTTTTCCCGACCAGTTCGGCGATGCCCATCGCATTGGCAGCGTCCGAGGACAGCGGGCAATGGGGACCATGCTGCTCGATGGCACCAATCGGCAGGACTGCCACATCACACACTTCTTTTGCATATTCAACCACAACGGGGGCCGGATTTTCATGCCACCATACTGATTTTCTTTCGACCATGATTATCTCCTTCTCATCTTTTACTGGCGTAAAGGTTTCATAGCTGGGATTCTATTCCCAATTCATCTGCCAGGCTATTGAGTTCATTTATTAATTCTTCAGAAAGGATAATTCCCTCCTGCTTACGTGTCTGTTCGGTGCGATATTCAATTTCACCGGGCATCAACATTTCTCGGGAGCTGTCCCACATTGGCGACGCTTTGATCTGCTGGTAGAAATCGTCCATCCGCTCCTGAAACAGTTCTTTTCCCATCAGCGCCAGGGGGTTGATGGCGATGAAGAAGTGACCGGTCAGGCTCGGGTCGTCGGGGTACTTATACATTCCTTTCAATCCATGCAGAAAGGCGCCCCCGGTGAGCACCCCACAGAGCAGGTCGATCACCAGTGCCAGCCCATAGCCCTTATGTCCTCCCACCGGCAGCAGAAAGCCGTTGAACCCCTCCTGGGGGTCATCGGTTGGTCTGCCGTCCTTATCGGTAGCCCAGTCCAGGGGGATCTTTTCACCATTTTTAATGGCCAACAGCAGTTTTCCTCCAGCCACGTTGGACAGTGAGATATCGAGCGTGAAAGGAAACTCTCCAAAGGTCGGCACACTTACCGCAAACGGGTTGTTGCCGACTATCGGCCTGGACCCTCCCGGCGCCACCACATTGGGGACCACGTTGGTCATGGCGATGCCGATCATGCCTCGGTTGACCGCCATCCTGGTGTAGAGGGCAGCGGCACCAAAATGATTCGAACGGGTAACCCCCACCGCGCCGATTCCATAATCATCCGCTTTTGCAACGGCCTGTTCCATGGCCTCGCGGCCGACGATATAGCCGCAGCCGTCATCGCCGTTCCAGACCTGAAGCGCGCCGATATCGTTGATGCATGACATCTCCGGAGCCTTGTTCATCGCCCCCGACAGCAGTCGCTTTATATAGATCGGCACCCGCAGTACTCCGTGGGAATCGATGCCCCAGAGATTTGTCTGCACCAAGAAATCGGCGCAGGTCCCCACGTCTTTCTTCACCATGCCGGTCTTGGCAAAAAGCTGATAGACAAAGTCATGCAGCGCCCGATCATCAATTGCTTTTCCTGATGTTTCCATAGTTCCCCTTACTCAGGTCAGCGGCCTGCCGCCGTCCACTGGAATCACGCATCCCGTTGAAAAGGTGAGCAGAGTCTTACAAGCCACCACGGCACGGGCAACGTCGGAAGCCTGGGTGAGCCGTTTCAAGGGGGTCAAATCTTCCTGCTCCCTGGACCAGGCTGGATCGAGTTTCTTGGTGTATTCGCCTTCGACCAGTCCGGGTGCAATGGCCATCATGCGGACATCCGGAGCCAGTGATCGGGCCAGGGATACGGTCATCGTGTTGATTGCCGTTTTGGAAGCACAATAGGCCACGTTCGAGCCGATGCCGGTGGTTCCCGCAATCGATGAGATATTCACCACCAGACCGTCGTCACTCTTTTTCAACAGGGGCTCCAGCGCCCGGACGGTGGCAAAAGAGCCGCGCCAGTTAACCCGGAAGATCGTGTCGATGAGACTGTCGTCCAACCCTTCCAGGTCATCCGCATCGACAAACCGGGTGACACCGGCGTTGTTTACCAGCAGGTCGACTTGTCCGAACTGCTCCTCCAGGGTTGCCGCCAGCCGCTTGTTATCTTCGTAGCTGTCAACCGAGGCCTGCACCTTGAGATGGCCGGTGCCGGTAAATGAGTCAAGCGCCCGTTCCGCATAATCGAGATCGCTCTCGCCCAGATGGGTGATGACGACCGTGGCGCCAAGCGCCGACAGATGGCGGCCGATCTCGGAGCCGATCCCGCCTCCTCCCCCGGTGATGACCGCAATCTTGTTTTCCAGAGTTGTCATGATTACACCCCCTACTTGCGCAGATGCTGGTAGCGCTCGACCCGCAGATCAGCCTGAGCCTTGTGCCCTTTGAAGCCTTCGAGTTCACAGAGCCGGGAACAATATTCACCAATTATCAATGAAGCCTCTTCGGTGCAGCGCTGATAGGTCACCGTCTTGATGAACTTGCCGACCCAGAGACCGCCGGTGTAACGGGCAGCGCCCATGGTCGGCAGGGTGTGATTGGTGCCGATAACCTTGTCGCCGTAGGAAACGTTGGTTTCCGCACCCAGAAACAGCGAGCCATAGTTGGTCATCCGATCCAGGAAGTACTGGGGATCCCGGGTCAGGATCTGGACGTGTTCCGAGGCAATGCGATCCGCCTCTTCGACCATCTCCTCGTCGGTGTCAACCAGAATGACCTGGCCGTAATCCCGCCACGATACCGAAGCGGTATCGGCCGTCGGCAAGGTTTTGAGCTGTCTCTGGATTTCGTCTTCGATTTCGTTGGCCAGCTTTTCGTTGGTGGTCAGCAGGACTGCCGGAGAATTGTAGCCGTGCTCTGCCTGACCGAGCAGGTCGGTGGCCACCATCTCCGCATCGGCCGTCTCGTCGGCAACGATCAGGGTTTCCGTGGGGCCGGCGAAAAGGTCGATACCGACCCGGCCGTAAAGCTGACGCTTGGCTTCAGCGACAAAGGCATTGCCGGGACCAACGAGAAAATCGACCGGTTTGATGGTCTCCGTCCCCATCGCCATCGCGGCAACTGCCTGTACGCCGCCGAGTACGTAGATTTCATCCGCCCCGGCCATCGACATGGCGGCAACCGTGGCGGCCGGATGAGAACCCTTATCCGGGGGAGTGCAGGCAATGACCCGCTCTACGCCGGCAACCTTGGCCGTGAGAATGGACATATGGGCAGAGGCGACCATCGGAAATTTGCCGCCCGGGACATAGCAGCCGACACTGGCCACCGGGATATTTTTGTGTCCGAGAATGACACCCGGCATGGTCTCGATCTCGATATCGTTCATGGAATCGAGCTGGGCCTGGGCAAAATTTCTGATCTGGGTCTGGGCAAATTTGATATCTTCGATGGTCGAATCCGGCAGTGAATCGATACATGCCTGGACCTCTTCTTTGCTCAGTCGAAAGCTCTCCGGGCTCCAGTTATCGAATTTCTCGGACAACTCACGCACGGCAGTATCGCCACGCTCGTCGATATCGGCGAGAATACCCTCAACGATTCCCTTGACTTTGGCTTCATCCGACTTTGAGGCTTCCGCACTGATGCCCTCTTTCAATACCTTTTTCATGGTCGTCTCCTTTCTGTTGTTATCTTCGATAGTTGAGCTGTCAATTTATGATTTATGGTAATATCCCCTCTCGCTCCGGGCTAAAAAAGCGGATTGCCCGGGATTTTAACCCGCAAGCGGTACAGCGAGGTGGTCGCGGCGAGGTACAGTGAACAGAGATCCTCATCACCCCAGGTGAAATTGGCCGCAATTTCAGGTGTCAGCAGTCTGCCGATGAGCTTCGCCTCAGTGTCGTATACCTGTACGCCACCTGGCCCCGAGCAATAGAGAAAGCCTGCCGAGTCAAACTTCATCCCGTCGGCAACCCCGGGCTCATCACCATGCAGTTCCACCCAAATCCGGCCGTCCTCAAGCCCTCCCTCGGGAGTCACCTTGAAACGCCTGATATGCTGCAGATCAGTGTCATTCACGTATAAGAACTGTTCATCGAGCGACAAGCACAGGCCGTTCGGTTTGGAGAAATCATCGGCAAGCAGGTGCAATGTGCCCTGGGGATCGATTCTGAATACCCCCTGGAAATCGAGGTCCTGCTCGCGAGGGATGCCGACCCGGGCCATTCTGCCCGGCGTCGGGTCGGTAAAGAAAATCGACCCGTTGCCCGAAACGATGATATCGTTGGGACTGTTCAGTTCCTTCCCCTGATAATGGGAGGCCAGGACCACCGAGGTCCCGTCTTTTTCAAGCCTGGTCACCCTGCTGGTGCCATGCTCGCAGGTGAGCAGTCGGCCGCTGCGGTCGTAAGTGTTGCCATTGGCCAGATAGCTGTTTTCCCGAAACACGGAGATCGAATCGTGCCTATCTTTGAGGAACAGGCCGTTGCCCATTATGTCACTGAAAATGAGACTCTTCTCATAAGGGTCCCACACCGGCCCTTCCAGGAATCTGAATCCTGTCGCAACCTTCTCAAGAGAGGAGTCGGAATCGACTATTTCCGCCATCCTTTTATCGTGGACCTCTATTGAAAAATCCATATCAGCCTCCCGGTGACTCTGACTGCGTATTCATCAATGTGCGGGGATAAATTTGGGAAATAGTCATAATGCACCGCAAGCAACAAATTTGAATCCGCAGCAAGAAGGGATGAGCGAGCTTTTGAATACGTATTCATTTTCTATACCCGCTTTGCTCCTTTGTCAAGCGATTTTCATCTCTGTGTAATGTTTTTCGTCGTGGAAGCGAGGCTGACTTAGTTCGCCAAACTCGGTGCTTCTGCCGTCTGCCCCGATTATCAGGAAGGGGTGTCGGTTGGCACCAGTTCCCTTGTGCGTCCGATGATGTCGAGCCCCTGTTGCTTGAGCCAGTACGGCAGGTCGATAAATACCCAGTTTTCTGCGAGTTTATCTCCCGCACGCCGGTAGATGTCCACGACCCGCATATCGGCAGCGACATTCGATCCGGGAAGTCCCATGAACCCGCCGGTTGGTGTATTGGTTAGATTCGGCCAGCCAAAAAAACCGCCATAGCTGCCCTCAGCCAGACGGCAGACGTGACCGTTGAATTTCTTGTTCTTCAAGTTGGTGCGAAACGGGTATTGGTGCTGCTCCTGATAGCGTGGAATGGTGTAGCTGGCGCCTATGCCCGCAGGCCCATACCAGATCATATCCTCGTGCCAGGTCCTGGCCAGGTATTCAGGAGGGCACTGATCGTCGCCCGATTTATTCAACACGGCAAGATCGCTGATCATCCGGTTGATGAGCTCCAGTGTCGCTTGTGATTCATCCGCATCTTGCGGGTCAAACAACAGACCATCATGGGTTCTGGGCCCGGGGTGGATAAATGAAGCGCCAGTCTGCGGCGGCAAAGGATGAATCCCGGCCTGGTTCATCACCGAGATTATATCGAAAAAGAGGGCGGATTTGGTGATGCGATTGTTCTCTATGCAATTGAATTCTGCGTAGCGCAGGAAGGCCATTTTTCCGGTAGCCGGAATTCCCAGCCAGTCGGCATCGCGCAATCCCATGAAATGTCCCATGGAAACCACCCAGGGCTCAGCGCCGAGGTGATTCAGGCCAGCCATGAATACATCCTGACGGCGCTGCAGAAATGACCAGGAGTGCAGCAGTGGCTGCCAGAAACTCTTGGCCACAGCAGCCGCGCCTTGCTGTTCATTGAACGGGAACATCCCGCACCACTGGTAATCTTCGCTTACATAACGGTTCAAGACCTGTTCCACGGTTGTTTCATCGCACTCTTCCAAATCTTTATATAAGGCGAGAACAAGCGCTTTGTGAGTCTGGAAATCTGTCATATTGTTGCCATTGTAACTGACTGCTGGTTAATGGTTTCGTACATTCGGGACGTGCAGAATTTGCTCAGCTGAGTACGGTACGGTAGACGCGCAGAAAATTTTCTCCCAGTATCATCCTGCATTCTTCACTGCTGTATCCGTGCTCGATTAAGGCCTCGGTTATATGCGGAAAATTCTCATGTTCTTCGACGCCGCGGACAAAATCAGATGATCTGATGCCGTACCAGATCCCCTCGATCCAGCCGGGGTATTTTTCACTTTGCAGCGGAGTCCGGCGGTCAAAAGC
>CBFCWR010000146.1:0-7653 GCA_965601575.1 uncultured Desulfofustis sp.
AATTTCGAGCATAACGCAGAGTTTGGGCGAAAAGATCGTTTTGCAAATGGCTCAACTGCCATTGACTAACCAAACGGGATAACCGCGTCAGTCAGAAGCCAACCAGAGGAGACCATGATAACCAACATCCTGATTGCCCTGTCCCCCCCGCTGGCAGCCTACCTGTGGACGCAGATTTTCCTGCTCGCCGGCGGCTCCAACTTCGAAAAATCTTTTCTCTACTGCCTGGGACTTTTGAGCGTCATCCTCATCCCCGTAGGTCTTTACCATGGCAGAATGACCATCATGGCAGGCGGAGTCATCTGGCTCTTCGTGGTCTGGAACGTGCTCTACGAGCCGTTTGCCGTGCTCTTTTAGAGTGATTTTCAGATCCGCCCTATCTCCACGAACACCAGGCGCAGCTCAACTGCCTCCCTGAAAGGGATCAGCCCACCTCCATACTGATTTCCGGAAAACCCAGCCAGTAGCCGTTGCGCGAGGCGTGATCAAGTTCGAACCTGACCACATCGGTGTGCCGCTGCTCGATGATGATGAACTTAGTCAGCACCTCTTTGATGTCGCCATCCGCCGATTCGAAGGCCTTTTCGTAATACTGAGTGGTTTCTTCTTCCAGTTTCAGCGCACTGCTGAGCACCCTCTTGATGTCGCCGAGCATCTGTTCTGGAATGTCGACTTTCATGGAGGCGATATTTTTATTCAAGTCCTTGGTGTCGGGAACAATGGTGTTGAAGGTTTTCAAGCTGATGCTGCCCTGCTCGGTAAGAGTGCCAATGCTGTGCTCGAGGAAATCAACATGCGACTGCTCCTCCTGGGCCAGGGTTTTAAAGATCTTTTTTCCCCTTTCATCATCGACGATGTCGATAGCGGACAGGTAGAGATCCCGTATTTTCTTCTCGAATTCCAGTGCTTTTTTAAAAATGGTGATGGAGTCCATGGTATCCTCCGAATGTCTGAGCGAAGTACGTCTGTACCGCTGACGAGTGTTAATTCATTATAACTACGAGCCTCCGGTTGTCACACCCCGCCCTGAAGAATAGACAATTCCAAAACATAGTAAAAAGACATGGCCCTTTTCTTGGCGCATTCGTAAATAGGCGGGGACGCAATTGAATTGCGCCCCCGAGGTCGACAAATTTCCATTTGAAGGTTCAACGGGTTGATTCCCCGCTGCAAATGTAAGACAATTAGATAAAGGCAAACAGGGTAGCTGGCTCGCGTAGGAGAATCCAGAGACATCATCCTAACCGAATTCAAGGAGGAATCGATATGGCCACGATAACGATTTCACGACTTTTGGGAAGCGAAGGAGCAGCAATAGCAGAAAAAGTGGCGCAGAAACTGTCCTACCCACTGGTAACCAAACAGACCCTCGAGAAGATTCTTGAACAGTACGGTCTCGATCATCTGGACAGCTTCTACAAGGCGCCGCCGCGATTGTGGTCGAGGCTCGATTACGAAACCAGGCATCTCGTCTCCATGCTCAACACCGTGATGCTGGGCATCGCCAAGCATGGAGATACGGTGATTCTCGGTCGAGGCGGCTATGCCGCCTTGAAGAATCTCTCGGGAGCATTGCATGTGAGAGTCCAGGCGCCGCTGCAGACCCGGGTGCGCAAGATTGTCGAGCGGGAAAACTCCGATGACATTCGACTCATGGAGAAACTGGTAAAGGAGAACGACCGGGCCCGGGCCATGTTTGTAAATGGTTTCTACGATGCAGATTTCAACCGTGCCGATCAGTTTAACCTGGTGATCGACACCGGTCTGGTGCCAGTCGATCTGGCAGTGGAGTGGATCATTGCCGCCTCCCAGATGTCCGACACGTCTCCGGCAGCGGGCACCTATCTTGCCAAAGACATTGACGAAGACCCCTCTCTGCAGGAAACGATAGACAAGGTCTTGGCGACGGAATAACCCATTGCCTCGGGGCTCCAGGCGCTGCCCAAGGGGACAGGACTCACTGGTGGGCCGGCCTGAGAATGAAAAGGCCGAGGCCGACCAGAAGCGTACCGGCAGCGCTGTTGAGCAAAACAGGTGCGCCTTTCTTTTTCTGCAGCCACGCGCCGACCTGCCCGGCAAATAGTCCGAGCAGCACCAGAAAGACCACCGTCATCGCCGCGAACAGCAGCCCCAGCCCTGCCATGCAGAAGCCACGCCCGACTGTCTGCCGCCAGCACAATAATAATAGAGAACCAGGATTCCCGATCTGCGCTCCCGTCAGAGGAGAAGAGTCGCTGGAAATCCGCGGAGACAGATTAATTTGTCGACCAGTGGTGTTTAGAAGTGGCTCAGCGGTCCTCCGACATGATCCACCCAGATATCGACGAATTCTTCAAATTCAGCGGTTCCCTTCATTATGATAGCTACCTCGTAGCCGTCTTTAGTCAGGATCGATTTCCAGGAATCATCCTCATCTCCCGCCATGTCGTTCTTGGCATGATCGCCGGCAACTGACATGAACGGCATCAGGTAGACCTTTTTTATATCGTTTTTTTGCAGCAGCGCCTGGATGGTATCGAGTTCCGGATACCCCTCTACGGTGCCGATAAACACATTCGGGTCTTGTAGCTGGACCTGAAAATTGAGTGCCGAGTAAAACGCATTGGATGGATGGTGGGCGCCGTGCCCCATCAGTACGACCGCCTCCTCTTTTTTACGCTCGGCGGGGATGGCCGCCAGTACCGCATCCACCGCGCGTTCCATATCCTCCTGGGTGGCCAGTAACGGGTAACCAAGACGGATGCTCTCAAACACACCCATGGTCTGGAAAGCGCCTACGGTCTTGCGCAGATCATGATACTCGGCGCCGCCGATGGTGTGCAGCGATTGGACGGCCACATGGGTAAATTCCTCATCGGCCATCCTGGCAAGCGCCACTTCCGGCGAATCCAGTTGTTTTCCCCGTCCCGCCATTTTTTTCCTGATGATGTGGGAGGTATAGGCCCATTTCACCGGGATACCCGGGTAGGTCGCTTTTACCTTCCTGTCGATATTCTCAAAGGAGACCTGGGCACTGTCTTCGCTCGAACCAAATGCGACCAGCAGGATACCAACCTTTTTCTCCTTCTCTTCGCCGTGATGAGAGGCCCCGCTCACCCCGGCCAGCATCAGACTGCAGACAAAACAGACAACGGCACACAACCTCAGTTTCAACATTGATCTCTCCTCAGTGCGTTCTTTTGGCCATAAAAAAAGTCCCCGGATCATAGTGACCCGGGGACTCCCTGTTATTCCCACGCATCGGCCTCCCTTGTCCACGGGGAGCGTCTTGGTATGTTTTCAGGCAGGTCTTCTGACTTTCCTTCCCTTTCAACGGCCTTCCCACTGAAACAGCAGTGACACGAGATGTTGAAAGAGGTCTCTTGAACTGAGTGCACCGTTCAAGAGCGGGGATTACAGCGGCGGGCCCGTTCCGGATTTTCACCGGATTCCCTATTCTCCACCAGGGTGGAACCTGAAATATGAAACCACCAATACCTGACAGATAATGAGATGTCAACATTGAAAAAAGATCGACAATAACGGACAGATAATTCCTTGTGGCAAACTTTATCACAGTGGGGGTGCCCGATTTCCTAGCGCACATGTGCCGCAAATCTTTTGCAGCGCTAACAATGTAGACAAGCTGGAACTAATTAGGAACCATCATCAATGATAGGCTTGACTAACTTTTTTGTTGACTCCTACATCCATTTCATTTATTTTCGCATTCATAATTAAAGATGAAAAGTCGGGGCAATGGCAGCCGTCACTCCACCGACAATTTAAAAATATTTCCAGGCACCTCAATGAACTCTCAAATCAATCTCTCAGAAATCAGACGAGACAAGACCTATGAAGTCCAGGGCTTCACATCAGAGTCTTCGGTGTACGCCGAGAAACTGTATAAGATGGGCTTTGTAAAAGGGACTCCCGTAGAACTGGCGCCAGTCGGCATCTCCGATCCGATCGTCGTGCAAATTCGTGGAAGCCGGATCGCTTTGCGCAAAAACGAAGCCCAGGAGATTCTGGTCAGGGAGTTGTAGGATGCACAAGATAGAAAGGATCGCCATTGCCGGGGTGCCCAACTCCGGAAAAACGACCCTGTTCAACAGCCTAACCGGAGCCCGCCAGAAGGTTGGCAACTGGCCCGGCGTCACCGTAGAGAAAATCGAAGGCTCGTTTCCGTTGAAAAACACTCGGGTGGAGCTGGTCGATCTGCCGGGAACCTACAATTTAAGCCCCGACACCCCCGATCAGCAGGTTGCCGAACAGGTTATCGCCAGCGGCGAGTACGACCTGATCATCAACGTGGTGGACGCCACCAATCTGACCCGCAACCTCTACCTGACCATGGACCTCAAGGAGCGGACCAACCAGATCATCGTCCTGCTCAACATGCTCGATGTGGCCGAAAAAGAGGGGATAAAGGTAGACATAGACCGCCTCAGCCAGGATCTGGGACTTCCGGTTATTCCGGTGGTCGCCGTCGACAAGCGTTCAGTCAGAAATGCAGTGGAACAGATAGAACAGACCATCGACCACCTGCCGGAGCACGATTCCCATGTGTCGACCATAGAGGTCGTGGACACGGTGAAGAAGTACGCCCAGATCGACGATATCTACAGCCGGGTGGCCCGTGAATTAAAAGATAGAAGCACCAACTTTACCAACAGGGTCGACAACATCGTCATGAATCGGTTTGCGGCGATTCCGATCTTCATGGTCTCGATGTTCATCACCTTCTGGTTTGCCATCGGGTTGGGATCTGTCTTCATTGACTTCTTCGACATAATCGGCGGCCTTGTCTTTGTCGATATTCCTGGTGCAATGCTTGAAGCCGTTGGCAGTCCCGAGTGGCTGATTGTCATGATCGCCGGCGGCATCGGCGTCGGCTGCCAGACCGTGGCCACCTTTATCCCGGTGGTCTTTTTCATGTTCCTGGCCCTGGCTATCCTCGAAGATCTGGGCTATATGGCCCGAGTCGGCGTGGTGGCGGATCGGTTCATGAGAAAAATCGGTCTGCCGGGATCGGCCTTTATCCCCATGGTCGTCGGTTTCGGCTGCACGGTTCCGGCGGTGATGGCGGCTCGAACCCTGAGCAATAAACGTGACCGGTTCATGACCATTTTCATGGCCCCGTTCATGTCCTGCGGCGCCCGTCTGCCGGTCTATGCCCTGTTCTGTGCCGCACTTTTCGGCGCCTACTCGGGCCTGGCCGTATTTCTCATTTACCTGACCGGCCTTTTCATGGCCATCTTGACCGGCTACTTCCTCAAGAACACACTGTTCAAGGGAACCCCGTCCAACTTCGTATTGGATTTGCCCCTTTACCATGTACCGCGTCTCGGGGCGGTATTCAAGAACGCCTGGCTGCGGCTGCGCTCCTTCATCAAGCGCGCCGGCATCATCGTCGTCGCCGCCGTGTTCGTGCTGTCGGTATTGAATTCCATCGGCTACAAAAACGGCGAGATCTCTTTTGGCAACGAGGAGTCCACCTCATCGATCCTTGCCTATGCCGGCAAGGCCATTGGTCCTGTCTTCAAGCCCATGGGCATCGGTGAAGATAACTGGCCGGCATCGGTGGCCCTGTTTACCGGGCTGTTCGCCAAAGAAGCGATCGTCGGTACGATCAACGCGCTGTACGCCGCCAACGATATGTCGGTGAACTCGGAGGCAGCAGTTGAAGAAGAAGCAGGCGGTCTTGACGTGGGTGGGGCAATCACCGAGGCATTTACCACGGTCGGTGAAGGATTGGCCGGCATCGTCAGCTCCATCGATCTGCTCGGCATCGGCCTCATCTCCGAAGATCAGGCCACCATCTCCGAGGAAATCGGCGCGGACACTTCGGTCTACCAGCACATCGCCGCCAATTTCACCGTCTTCTCGGCCTTTGCCTACCTGCTTTTCGTCCTGATGTATTTCCCCTGTCTTGCGGTCATCGGTGCTGCACGCCAGGAGATGGGCGGCTACTACGCGGCAGTCATGGCAGTATATTCGACCCTGCTGGCCTGGTCAGTCGCAACCTTCTTCTACCAGGTTGCCGAAGGCCACAACCTGTTCTACATCTTTTTATCGCTGGCGATGCTGACGGCCATTTATGGATGGCTTCATATACTCGGCAAAAAAGAGCAACCCGATATGGTTGTGGTACCCCCTCCGCCAGTCATAAAAAACTGTACGTGAGGGAGTGCTGCGGTCGTCACTATAGAGACCGGATAAAAAACCCCCTGCTGTGTGAAATAATCACACGGAAGGGGGTTTTGTTTTTTTAGCTATCAGGCGAATTACACGTGTGGATCTTCAGCGGTGCAGCGCTGGCAATCTTCGGTGCTACATCCCTGCTTGCAATAGTAGCCAAACCCCGATTCCCAGCTCACCCCGCCCTTGGGACATTTCTCCACGTACTCTGAATATTTCGCCAACCGCTCGATAATTGGCTTGGGAACCGCATGTTCCATCTTACAGGCTGCTTCATCGGCTTCTTTTTCATCGATTCCGAGGACATTGACGAGAAATCTTTCCAGGGCGGAATGGCGTTTTACAATCTCTTCCGCCACCACTTTCCCCTCTCCCGTGAGGGTGATCAAATCGTACGGAGCGTAATTGATCAACCCCAAAGCCCCCAGCGATCTCAGGGCACCGGTGACCGATGATCCTCGGACTCCGAGCCTTTCGGCAATGTCTTTTGCTCTGGCGGCCATCTTCTTGGCCGAGATATGATAGATGGCTTCCAGGTAGTCTTCCTGGCTGGCGGTTAAATCTGGTGTCGAACCCATGGACAACTCTTGCATCATTTATTGAAAATTAAAGTTTCTTCACCCTACCCAAAACTGTTTAGAGATTCACTAACATTTTAAGGCCGAACGAAAATACGGCAAGAACCATATCACCATTGAGCGCAACGAGCACTGCCGCGACGAGATTCAGGACCAGATGCGGGAGTCAGTTCGGTTCAGAGGCCGTTACGGGCTCTGCTGAAAAGTCTCTCAGCCCCTTCTGCAGCTCCGCAGAAAAGTAAGATCCCAACAGAGTAGTGCGCAGTTTTTCACGGGAGGTCTGCATCTGCAGCAGCGGGAACAGATCGTCGCTGAATTTGGCCCCAAAATAGTATTCCCGCATCTGTGCCACCGTCATGATGGCCCCTGCATCAGCCGGGTCTTTCCCACTACGCGGGCACAGGTGCCAGAAGTCTTCGGTCTCCAATCCGATAAACGGCACGGCCATTTCCACCGGGCCGATTTCGGATGGCAAAAGCCTCTGATAGCCAAGAAACCTCTGCAGTAGTTCCGGTGTGGGTTCGACGAAGTTCCGGTGCAGTCTGCCATCTGAGATAAGGTTCAGCACCGCCATGAGCAGTAGAGGTTTTCCGGGGGATCTGAAATTGGTCGCTGCCGGCCAACGCTCAGGGTGAAGGTCGGTTTCCAGGGCTGCAAACACCCGTAGATAATGATCCACCATACCGCACATCAGGGCATCTCCATAAGCGGGGCGTCGATCATTCAGCTCTTGAGTGTGAGGGCAGAAAACTATCCGCCCCCATCAGGAGGCGGATAGTCAGTGAGGATCTTTCTGATCAGCGGGTGGCGCCCATGGGATTGGATTTCATCAGCAGCTGGACATACTGGGCCCGCTTGTAAGTCCAGGGATCAGTGCTGTTTTTGCGGCTCATCT
>CBFCWR010000147.1:0-7621 GCA_965601575.1 uncultured Desulfofustis sp.
CGATCCTGGACTATCCTTGACACCGTCATCGAGCATTTCGCCGGTCGCAGATTCATCGTCGGGCCCTCGGGCGGGGAAATCGGCATCGTTCTCCAGGGCGGTATGGAGCAGGGCATGGTGGCCTTGATAACCAAAAGGGATTTCATCGAAAAGGCAACGCGCTATCTGGTTGAAAAGCAGAACAAACTGGATAAAAAAATGATCCACCCGAAAAGCGATGCGATTATCTGGGGAGCCGATTTTGCATATAACTCGGGCGGGTTCATCAGTCCTCAGATGTTTCGGGATCTGTTCTTTGAAGCCAACCGTGCCAGAGTCGACAACGTCAAGAAAGCGCATGGAAAATTCGTGGTCAAGCACTGCTGCGGCAACGTCAATCAGTTTCTCGATCTGTTCGTCGAACTCGGCTACGACTGCTACCAGTCGATCCAGCAGTCCGCCGGTATGGATCTGCGAGAGGTCAAAGAACGCGTCGGTGATGATCTGGTTCTCTGGGGAGGAGTGCCCGTGGAACTTATCATAGGAGGAACCATGGATGAGGTAAGACAAGAGGTCAGATCGGCCATGGCCAATGCCAAGGAGCACGGTCGTTTCATCCTGGGCACCACCCACACCATTGCCGTCGGCGCCAACTATGACAATTTTATGGCGATGGTCGATGAGTACCGCCAGTGCTGCGACTATTGAACATCTCCTGCGACAATCGGTTGGTGGGAGTCTACAGATAATCCAGACAGCAGAAAAAGAGAAGACCAATGAAATCAGGATTTGGAACTGCCGATAAGGTACTTGCACCTGCGGAAATAAAAGAGATTGTTGCCGCCTCACTGCCTGAGGAGAAGATACGCGATAAACGGTTGCTGGTGCTGACACCGGACCGCACTCGGACCTGTCCGCTGCCCGATATGGTCCAGGCGCTTCATGAGATTGCCGGTCCCGTAACAGCACGGCTCGACTTCATGATCGCCCTTGGCACCCATACCCCGATGGCCGAGGATAAGATCCTTGAATTGTATGGCATCGACGAACAAAAGAAAAAGCGGTTTACCAACACCTCCTTTCTCAATCATCGCTGGGATCTCGAGGGTACGCTGACGAGAATCGGCTGGATCGAGGCCGATGAGATCGAGCAACTTTCGGGGGGCAGACTCAGGGAACGGGTACCGATCGACATCAATCGGGCGGTCTTTGACTACGACCTGATCGTGATCTGCGGCCCGGTGTTCCCCCACGAAGTGGTCGGCTATTCGGGCGGCGCCAAATACCTGTTCCCCGGAATTTCCGGCGGCGAATTTCTCCATGCCTTCCACTGGCTGGGTGCCGTGGTGACCTGCGCGGGAACCATCGGCATCAAGCACACGCCGGTGCGTGAAGTGATCAACAGGGCGATGAAGTTGATCACCACCGAGGTTGTCTGTCTGTCGATGGTGGTGAAGTCTTCAACTGATCTTTACGGGCTCTTCACAGGTGATTTTAACCAAGCCTGGTCGGCTGCCGCGGATCTCTCCGAACAGGTCCACGTAATCGAAAAAGAGCACGCTTATCCCACGGTGTTCGGCGTCTGTCCTCCCATGTACGATGAGATCTGGACCGGCGGCAAGGTCATGTACAAACTCGAGCAGGTGGTGGCCGACGGCGGCACACTTATAATTTACGCCCCTCATATCACCGAAGTGTCGAGGACCTGGGGAGAAGATATCGAAAAAATCGGCTACCATATCGTCGACTATTTCCTCGAGCAGCCGGGCAAATTTCCCGATATTCCCCGCGGGGTCCTGGCCCACTCAACCCACGTCCGGGGCACCGGGGTAATGGAGAACGGTGTCGAGCGCCCCCGTATCGAGGTGATCATTGCCTCTCAGATTCCGCCAGAAGTCTGCGCAAAGATAAACCTTGGATATATGGACCCCGAAAGCCTCGACCCGGAGGATTTTAAAAACCGGGAGTCGGACGGTATCCTGTTCGTTGAAAAAGCCGGTGAGATCCTGCATCGGGTAAAGAAAAGCCTTTAATGGAGGCGCAATGAAACCATTTCTATCAGAAGATTTCCTGCTTGAAAGCCAGAGCGCGAAGACCCTTTATCATGATTTCGCCGCGCCCATGCCCATTTTCGATTACCATTGTCATTTGCCGGTGCAGGAAATCGCCGACAATAAAAAATTTGACAATCTCACCGCCATCTGGCTCAACGGCGACCATTACAAGTGGCGGGCGATGAGGGCCAACGGCGTGGACGAACGTTTTATTACCGGCGACGCCTCCGACCGCGAAAAGTTTCTGGCCTGGGCAGCTACCGTCCCGCGCACGTTGAGAAATCCTCTCTACCACTGGACCCATCTCGAACTGAAAAATCCTTTTGGGATCAACGATGTGCTGCTCGACAGCGACAGTGGCGAGGAAATCTACGATCGCTGCACAGAGCTCCTCCAGCAGGACGAATTCTCGACCCGGGGAATACTCAACC
Organism: uncultured Desulfofustis sp.; assembly: GCA_965601575.1. Classification (GTDB taxonomy): domain Bacteria; phylum Desulfobacterota; class Desulfobulbia; order Desulfobulbales; family Desulfocapsaceae; genus JABDQA01. Next base: position 2,465 of record CBFCWR010000147.1, read on the forward strand.
GCATGAAGGTACGGGTAATCTGTACCACCGACGATCCTCTGGACACCCTGCAGTTTCACCAGCAGATAGCCGACGACCCGACTTTCACCATCAAGGTCCTGCCTGCATATCGTCCGGATAAGGCCATGGCTGTGGAGGACCTGCACAGCTTCAATCAATGGCTCGATGGTCTCGGGGCAATCACCGGCAGCGACATCGCCAGCTACGTACAGCTTCTCGACGCCCTGGCTGACCGCCACCAGTTTTTTCATGAAATGGGCTGCAGGCTCTCAGACCACGGTCTCGAAGAGCCCTACAGTGAGAAATTTACCGAGGCTGAAATTTCAGATATTTTCCTTAAGGCACGCCAGTACAAATCTCTTGATACCGGTGAAATCATCAAGTTCAAATCTGCCATGCTCCATGAGCTGGCGGTGATGGACTGTGAGAAAGGCTGGACCCAGCAGTATCATTTCGGCGCCATCAGAAACGTTAACTCGAGGGCCTTCAACCTATTAGGCCCGGATACGGGCTTCGACTCAATCGGTGATTTCAACATGGCTTCTGCCCTGGCCCGCTTTTTCGATCTTCTCGAATCTAAAGATAAATTAGCGAAAACAATTATTTATAATATTAACCCGCGGGACAATGAGATGATCGCCGCAATGATAGGTAATTTTCAGGGAGGAGGAATTCCCGGAAAAATGCAGTTCGGCTCGGGCTGGTGGTTCAACGATCAGAAAGATGGCATGGAACGGCAGATCAATGCGCTGTCCAATTCGGGATTGCTGTCGCGCTTTGTCGGTATGCTCACTGATTCGCGTTCGTTCCTGAGCTATCCCCGTCACGAGTACTTTCGCCGCATCCTCTGCAATCTGTTCGGCCGCGACATTGAAAACGGGGAACTGCCGGCCGATTTTGAACTGGTGGGCGCCACCATTGAAGATATCTGCTACCATAACGCGGTCAGCTACTTCGGTATCGCCCCGGACCAGGAATCATGATTATCGTACTGATCGGCCCGATGGGATGCGGTAAAACAACCGTGGGCGAACTGCTGGCCGAGAGGGTCGGCTGGCCATTTGCAGACGGTGACGATTTTCATCCACCGGAAAACGTCGACAAGATGCGTCAGGGTATTCCGCTCCAGGACAGTGATCGTCTGGGGTGGCTCACCAGCTTACGGGGCCACATCAACAAGCAGATTAAGACCCAAAGAAACCTAGTGGTAGCCTGCTCCGCACTCAAACAATCCTACCGGGACATGCTTGGTATCGACCAGAAGCAGGTCGTTTCAGTCTACCTCAAAGGTTCTGCTGAGTTACTGAAAGAAAGAATAGCGCACAGAACCCATCAGTATATGAATGAATCGCTGCTCAAGAGCCAGCTGCAGACGATGGAGGAGCCTGACGACGGCCTGATCGTAACCATCGAGAAAACGCCGGAGATGATCTGCAGTGAAATAATCACCACACTTGGAATCAAATCATGAAAAAATCACAGATAGGTGTCGCCGGTCTTGCGGTGATGGGGGAAAACCTGGTCATGAACATGGCCTCCAAAGGTTTCGAAGTGGCGGTCTTCAATCGAACCTCGAGTAAAACCAGGGCTTTTATCGAAGGCAGAGCGCAAGGGTATCCGATTCGAGGATGCTTCAGCCTCGAGGAATTCGTTGACGCCCTGGAGCGTCCGCGCCGTATCATGATGATGCTCAAAGCAGGAACGGTGGTTGATGAATTTATTGGCCAATTGATCCCGCTGCTGGAACCAGGAGACATCATTATTGACGGCGGCAACTCCCATTACGAAGACACCATACGCCGCGTCAAGGAGGTCGAGGCACAAGAGCTGAGCTACATCGGCTCCGGAGTTTCCGGCGGCGAGGAAGGTGCCCTCAAAGGACCCTCGATCATGCCCGGCGGCAGCATCGCTGCCTGGCCGCATGTGGAACCGATATTCATGGCCATCGCTGCCAAGGCAGGTAAGCAGGAGCCTTGCTGCGGCTGGATGGGCCCTGAAGGCGCCGGCCATTTCGTCAAGATGGTGCACAACGGCATCGAGTATGGCGATATGCAGCTGATCTGTGAATCTTACCAGATCATGAAAATGATGCTCGGGTTAGAAAGCGACCGAATCGGCTCCATCTTTGCGGAGTGGAACAAAGGGAATCTGGACAGTTACCTGATCGAGATCACCGCCGACATTTTCTCCTACAAAGATGAGGACGGCTCTCCGCTGGTCGATAAAATCCTCGATACCGCCGGCCAGAAAGGAACGGGAAAGTGGACAGTTAACGCTGCGCTGGACCAGGGTATCGACCTTTCTTTGATAAGCGAATCAGTGTTTGCCCGCTGCCTTTCAGCCTTCAAGGATCTTCGCCTGAGCGCCTCGCAGCTGCTCACCGGACCGGGACCCCAAACCCCCGATGATCCTCAACCGGTAATCGAATCACTTGAGCGCGCCCTTTACGGTGCCAAGATCATTTCCTACACCCAGGGCTTCACTTTGATGTCGGAAGCCTCCCGAGATTTTGGCTGGGAGCTCGATCTGTCCCTTATTGCCAGAATCTGGCGGGGCGGCTGTATTATTCGTTCGGTCTTTCTCGACAAGATAGCGGCCGCCTATGACCACAGCCGAGGGCTTGAGAACCTGCTGTTCGACGATTATTTCACCCGCACCATCACAGAGGTTCAGACAGATCTGCGCGCCATCGTTGCCCAGGCTGTTTCAGCCGGTATCTCCATCCCCTGTCTGAGTTCTGCGCTGGCCTATTATGACGGGCTGCGCTGCGGCCGACTGCCGGCTAACCTGTTACAGGCCCAACGTGATTATTTTGGGGCCCACACTTACGAACGTATCGACCATCCCAGGGGGGTCCATTTTCACACCGACTGGACGGGCCGCGGCGGCGACACCACCTCGACCCCGTACACCACCTGAGCGCCTGTCCTTCCCACCATGAATAAGCTTTTGATCCTAGATGGTGAAGCGCCAACCTACGAGGCTGAGCTGCGCAAGAAAGATCTTCCGGATTTAAAGAGCGATATCGCCCAGGATGTGAAAGCGGCGGAACCGCTGTTACGGGAGGTGGAAATCATCTTCGGCACCCCGGCGCTGGTAGCCGAGGTGGTCCATCGAGCGCCGCAGCTCAAATGGGTGCAATCGACCTACGCCGGGGTGGAGCAGCTCTGTCAACCTGACTTACCACGCTCATACCTGCTGACCGGTATCAAGGAACTGTTTGGCATATTCATGCGCGAGTATGTATTCGCCTATATCCTGGCCCGGGAGCGCTCACTGCTTGAGACCCATAAAAACCAGCAGAAAAAGATCTGGTCTCGGATTGATTATCGCAGCCTGAACAGGGCGACCATCGGCATTGTCGGATTGGGATCGATCGGTGCTCAAATCGCCAGAACAGCCCATCATTTTGACATGCGGGTCCTGGGAATGAAGCGCACCGCCGGTCGAATCGATTATGTTGATCACCTTTATATGACGCACGAAATGGAAGCTTTTCTACCACAGCTTGACTATCTCGTGCTCGTCCTGCCTGATACGGTAGAGAGTAAAAACTTCATTTCAGCAAAGGAGTTGGAGCTATTGCCCCCTGGAGCAGTACTGATTAATGTCGGCAGGGGCAGCAGCGTTAACCAGCCCGATCTGGTCAGAGCGCTTGAGAGTGGTCAGATAAGCGGTGCAGTGCTCGACGTATTTGAACAGGAGCCGCTTCCAGAGGACAGTCCACTATGGGCCATGGAAAATGTCATGATAACGCCGCATAACTCAGCTTACTCATTCCCCGATCAGATAGCTGATATTTTCGCCGCCAACTACACTCGATATGTAGCCGGGTCCCCACTGGATTATCTTGTCGACTTCAACCGAGGCTACTGATCTCGCTTCATTCACCCACGCAAATGAACACCTGGAACCTCAAACTATATCTCAGCTACGGACTGCAGATTGTCAGAATGAATACCATCGTACTCTGGTGGATAGGCCTTATCGGTATACTGAGTTCGGTGACTCTGATGCTCAAGGACAGTCCCTCCTTCTGGCCCCTGAATGTGGTCGTCACTTTGCTTTCCATCCTTTCGACCCCGATAATTTACGGCCTTTATTTCGAACTCATTGAAGATAAATATAGTTCCATACCCCTCATCGCCCGAACATATGTTCCGGGTTATCTGTGGCTCATCATCCGCATGTATCTGCCGCCGATCTTTCTGGCCAGCATGCTGATTTCGCTCTTGGCGGGCTCCATCCCCGCTTTTGGTGGAGGGGGCATACTGGAAATGACGCTGGTGTTCTTCAGCCTTCTCTATCTCTTCGTCATCCCCACCTATTATATTTCCGGTACAGGACGAGGTGCTATCAGCGCTGGAATCTCTTTTCTCAGCAGAAACCTTTCTTCCGCAACCCCGATCATCCTGGCCGTGCTCCTGCTCGAAACCGGCATGCTGCTGCTTCAATACCAGAGATCGACCTTCAGTGCTGATCCGGGAACCATCTTTATCATCCTTGATTTTCTGGTCTATTTTTTCGCCTCCATTGTCGATTATCTGATCTTTATCATCCTCATTTTCATCCTCAAGGAGCAACCTGCAGAATCAGATCCAAGCGGCCAGGATCAGGCATGAACCATTCTGCTCGTAGTCTCAGACGTTTACTCAACTTCTACGGTCCCTATCTGGGGGCAGGTGTGAAGGTCGATTATATAGCTGAAGATTTTACCGAGATCAGAGTCTCGATGAAATTGCGCTGGTACAACAGGAATGCAGTCTCTACCCATTTCGGCGGTAGTCTCTATTCGATGGTCGATCCCCACCTGATGCTGATGCTCATGAAACTGCTCGGTCCCGACTACATGGTCTGGGATAAATCGGCTGCCATCGAGTTTGTGCGACCCGGGACAGGGAAGGTGTCGGCTGCTATCCGCATCGATGAGGAAAAAGTTCAGCACATCAGGGAGAAGGTTGCAGAGAAACGCAGATATGAACCCGAGTTCGACATTGAGGTGGTGGATCATCAGGGGAAGCTGGTCTGCCGAGTGAAGAAGATTTTATACGTGCGGAAAAATAGACAGGCGATCACCCCCCAAGAAAAAAGTTAAATTTTTTTTACCGGTTTTTTCCCATACCCAGCTGTGCCCCCTTATATACCTGTAATAAAATG
>CBFCWR010000148.1:0-7612 GCA_965601575.1 uncultured Desulfofustis sp.
CGCCAGCTGCTCCGGGATGATTCACCTCCCGGGCGGTGGCGAAGCCGATGATCATCGTCCCCGTGGTCAGGCCGATCGCCGCCAGCAGGGGAAACAGCATGATATAGGGGAGTTTGACCAACAGAAAAATCGCCCAGAAGCTGGTGGTCAGCACGGTGCTTATCAAATAGGGGAGCTTGCGCCTGCCCAACCGGTCGGATATGGCGCCGTTTATGGGACCGCTTACGGCCAGAGACATGAGCATGGTCGAGGTTATCAGGGCGGCCTGAGAGGTCTCGAGATGATAGACCTGGGTCAGATACGGAACTCCCCAGAGACCGGCGAAAACAAGGACCGGAGCCGTTGACAGCCCCCCCCCGAAAAAGAGCAGCCAGGTGTCTTTGCGTGTCACCACGGATTTCAGGGCAGCACCCATGGGCAGACTGCCGTGATTCTGGACGACCATCGGGGCATGACTCCTGTGGCCATATTCCGACGGGTCATCGCGCAACGCCAGCCAGGTGACAATGGCCAGCACCAGGGTCAGAAATCCGCTCACCCCCATCATCATTCTCCAGCCGAACAGATCGACACCGACGGCAAGCGGCACACCGGCAGTGATTCCCCCAATGTTGCCCAACAGCAGGGCCACACCGGTAACGGTTGCGAACCTGTTGGCCGGGAACCAGTGCCCGGTCAGCTTCATACAAGTGACCCAGGCCACCGCCACCGAGGCGCCGACCAGAAACCTGCCCAGGTAGGCCAGCCAGAGAGACGAGCCGAAGCTGAAAACAAGTATACCGAGCGCTGCGATCAGACAGGCAATCGAGGCGAGACGCCGGGCGCCGATCTGATCGACCAGCAGGCCGGTGGGGATCTGCATGGCGGCATAGGCATAGAAATACATGGCCGAAAGGTTGCCGAGCATTACCCCGTCCAGACTGAAGTCACGCATCAGGTCGTCGGCGATCACCGCCGGTGCCATGCGCTGGAAGAAACCTATGCAGTAAAGCGTGGCCACCAGGCCCCACATGAGCCAGGCCAGCCAGAGCGGCCCGTAAGATCGATCAGATGTATCCATTATTATCTAGAAAGTTGCCACCGTCTGCAGCAGATCGCCATTTTTAAACGTCGTCGAGTGAAAGTAGCTGCCGCCCATCGCTTCAGCCAGCCCGCGCATCGTCCCCGAGGGGTCTCTGAGGGGGCGGGTTTCGATGATCAGGGAGGATATCCGATCTCCGCCAATCAGTGCGCCGATGGACAGCAGCTCGTCGACTATTCTACTCTGCGGTATTCCCCCATCGTAGGCGACATTGGCTTCACCATCCGAGAGCACCACCATCAACGGTCTTATATTCGGGTCTTTGCGCCGCTCCGTTTTGATCATCTGCCAGCCCTTCATCAAGCCGTGGGCGAAAGGCGTCGCCCCTCCCACCGGCAGAGACTTCAGACATTTCTGGGCCAGCGGCAGGCTCGATGTGGGCTGCAGCACGATTTCGGCAGACTCGTCGCAAAACGATACCAGGCCGACCCTGAACCTCCTCTGATAGGCTTTGGTCAGGATTCCGAGAATGGTCCCTTTGGCGGCCCTGATTCTGGCCTGCGCCCCATCCTCCCCCATCGACTCGGAGACATCCACGACAAAGATTATCAGCGATCTGATGTGGCGCTGGTAGATTTTCTTGCGGAGATCGGCGGAGGATATGGAAAGTTGATCCATCCCCACAGCTTTCCCACCTTGCCTGAGCAGGGCCGAACGGATGGTTGCATCAGCCGCCAGATCAAAGCAGTGTTCATTCTCCTGGACCGGTGCGGCTTTTACATAGCGGCCGCTGATCATGTGCGAGCGGACCGTTTTGGCCCGACCACGGAATTTGCCGTCGATCTGCAGGGAGTCGAGATTAAGATCTTCCACACAGATCAGGGAATCAGGCTCGTAGACGACTTTTTTTTTTCAGCCAGAAAACTGAAGAGCATGCCCACATTGGAAGCAGCCGTCGATCCGGGCACCTGCTCATCGATGTCGGCCCACCCGGCCGCCCCCCCCTCTGTTTCGCTGCCCGTCTCTTGGGTTGGTTCCTGGTCAAGCACCTTCTTGAAAATCTCCTCGAGCCGTTCGTCTATCTGCTCACTGGAAGCAAAAGAAAGGGTGGTGATTCTATGCGGCAGCACGAAGCGGGCCGCCTCGATGACGTGTTCAGGGCCGACCACGGATCGTTCGAGAAATGCTGCCAGGGCACGAGCAGCTTTGATTATGCCAATCTCGGCCCGATGCCCCTGGGCCCGCACTTCACCGGCCAGGACCACCGCCATTTCAACCATTGCCCCTGGGATCTCGATATTCTGAAGCGCTGATCTGGCGGTTGCAATCTGCTGCGTGAGCAGCAGCTCGTCTTCGCCATACTCATCAATGAATGGTTGGGGGTTGGCATCAAATTCGATGCGGCGATCGACAATCAGTCGACGCTGCAGGGGATTATCCACGCCGGTGACTCCGATGCTCAAGCCAAAGCGGTCCAGAAACTGGGGACGCAGTTCCCCTTCCTCGGGATTCATGGTGCCTATGAGCATGAAGCGCGACGGGTGGGTATACGAAATCGATTCCCTCTCCACCCTATTGACTCCCGAGGCGGCAGCGTCGAGCAGTACGTCGACCAGATGATCATCGAGCAGATTGACCTCGTCAACGTACAGAATGCCGCGGTTGGCCGCAGCCAGCAGCCCCGGTTCGAATCTTCTGGCACCGGTTTTGAGCACCTGCTCTATATGCAGGGTCCCGACCACCCGGTCCTCCGTGGCACTCAGGGGCAACTCCACCAGAGGCATGGGCCGCCATTCGGTTTCAACAGGATGGCCGTCCCGAAAGTTTTCAGCACAGGGCATGCAGAGGTTGTCGATATCATCGGTTGCGCAGTTATAGGGACAATCCTTGATCACCTCAATCTGAGGTAAGACCCGGGCCAGGGCCCGTACCGCTGTGGATTTTCCGGTACCTTTCTGTCCGCTGACGAGGATTCCGCCGATAGCAGGGTCGACCGCGTTGAGCAGCAGACCGGTCTTCAGTTGTTCCTGCCCGACCAATGCACTGAAAGGAAATATCTGGTGTTCCATGATGCGTTCATTTAGTAATATACCACTCTGGTAAGACCACACTGTATAGCACAGTGTGGAATCAATTACGAGCACAATCACAGGGTATTTACCCGCAATGGGAACAGATGGAGCACTGCGTTTCCGCCCGGTTTCCAGGCACAGGATTTACACCGATCTTATTTATTAACCACCACGAGTGAGGAAGAGAACAATGAAAGTGATCATGGATCTTACCGTCTCCCCTTTCGGGGTCGGGTTGTCGGTTTCAGAATACATCGCCGCCTGCCACAAGATTTTTGACGAGGCGGGTCTGAAAACCAACCTGCATGCCTACGGCACCAACATCGAAGGGGAGTGGGACGAGGTCTTCTCGGCAGTCAAGAAATGTCACGAAACCTTGCACAAGATGGGAGTACCGCGACTGACCAGTTCCATCAAGGTGGGGACTCGAACCGACAAAGCACAGACCATGGATGACAAGGTGGACAGCGTCAAGAGCAAGTTATAAACTTATACAGAGAGGGACTGAAATAGATGATGTTCCTCTCCACCCGTTGCCCTGAACGCCAGTCGTGCATATTGTTGGTATATACACAAAAAGTGGTCTCACCTGACAATTCCAGAGAGGAGGGTCTCATGAAGATATCCAAAATTCTTCTACCGGTGGATGGGTCCAGCTATTCCGACAACGCGGTCGACCATGCCATCTATCTGGCCGGCCTCAGTGGCGCCCACGTCACCGCGGTGTGCTGTTATGAGTGGGTTGGCGGCCTGCCTGAAATTAACGATACGGTGATCGATCAGCTCAGGAACAAGCTACAGGTCCAGGCCCAATCGGTGCTTGAGAAAGCGGCGCAGAAACTGGAGGAAAACAATATAGCCCATGAAACCATACCGGTCTCTGGAGCCCCCGGCACCATGCTCAGCAATCTGGCCAAATCGAAAGAATATGACCTGATTGTCATGGGCTCGCACGGCCACAGCGATATTTCCGGCCTGTTCCTCGGCAGCGTCACTCACAAGGTACTCAACACCATCTACTGCCCGGTACTGGTGGTACCCGAAAGTGGCTGATGGCAGTTGAACCTGCTGTTCTACGAGACGGGCTTGGTCCGGTAAAGGCTAGTGAATAATGCGCCCGTCCTCAATTTCTATGGTTCTCCGGGCCAGCTTCGCATAGGCCGGTTCATGGGTGACCATGACGATGGTCAGCCCTTCTCCATGGAGCTCGGCCAGAAGTTCCATAATCTGTTCACCGGTGGTCCTGTCCAGGCTGCCGGTCGGTTCATCGGCAAACAGGATTCGTGACGATTTAACCAGGGCCCGGGCAATGGCCACGCGCTGCTGCTCACCACCCGACAGACTGCCGGGCAGTCGTCTCGCCTTGTCAGCCAGCCCTACCCTTTCCAGACAATCCAGAGCCCGCTGCTGCAGTTGGCCGGATACCGGTCGCAGCGTACCCATGAAAGGCAGCAGCGTGTTTTCGAGTACACTGAGATAGGGCAACAGGTGGTGAAATTGAAAAATCACCGAGAAATCGGCCCTCCTGATCTCATTGAGTTCCTTCTCAGCCGCCGCGCTCAAATCAGCCCCCTCGTAGGTGAGATGACCGTTGTCCGGCCTGACAAGAGTGGAGAGTACATTGAGCAGGGTCGTTTTTCCGGATCCGGATCTACCGACGATGGCCACATAATCGCCCTCGTCGAGATGGACAGTGACGCCCTTGAGAACCGCAACTTCTGCGTCCTCGTAGGGAAAGCTTTTCTCTATATTTACCGCACTAAGCATCGGATCACCTTGCATCATAGCGAGACGAGAGCCTGGGAGGGCTCGATTGAACTGCCTTTCCAGGCAGGATAAAGCGCCGACAGGACAGTGATCAATGGAAAGACCAGACCGCAAAAGGCGAGTTGCGTAAGCGAGAACAGCGGTCGCGCCACATCGGTCAGACCCAGGTATTCCAGCGCCTTCAAACTGATTCCGTAACCAGCCAGATACCCCAATGTGCCGGCCAGACCGCCGATAATGGCCGCCTCGAGACAGAAGATCAGAAATACCCGTTTCTTTCCGTATCCCAGAGAGCGCAGGATACCGATATCCTTTTTCCTCTCATTCACGGCCGAGAGCATGGACAGCCCGACCATGGCCGAGGCGGTGATGAGGATCACCAGGCTGATGGAAAGCGCCAGTTTCTGCACGAACCTGACCGAGGACATGCGCTGGTTGACCACGTTCTGCAGGGCGATCACGGAGGTTTTGGGCAGATTGGTCTGGATCTGGGTGACGATATCCTCTATCGGGCAGCCGGCACAAAGCGCCGCAACCTCAACGAAGCTGACCGCTTCGGGCTGGGCCACCAGCTCCTGGAGCTTTGAAAGATCCATGAGAATGACGCTGTCGTCATCGCTGCCGGTTTCATATAAAATTCCTGAAATCTCGAATTGCTGGTCTTTCAGGGTAAGGAAATCGCCGGTTTCAAGTCCCAGTTTTCGGGCCGCGAGGACACCGAGGAGAATCTGATCGGAGCGCTCGGGGATGGTTCCATCCGTGGCCCAATAGCTCTTGATACCGACTTCCTCCTCCCACCTCACTCCGACAACCGCAACCGCCACTTCGTCCACCTTGAACATGTTGACCAGCTTGGGCGCCACCACGCTGATCCGGTCATTGAGCTCTATGGACCGTATTGCCGACGTTGTTTCAGTTTCCCGCAGATCCTTGACATCGACAAGCATATCTCCCATGTGAAAGCCGCCGTAGCTCACGCTGAGCTTCTCGGTTGCAGGTTTGACCACGATGTTGGCCCCGAAAGTGGTGAGTTTCTTCTCCAGACTGTGACCGACCACCAGGGAAACCTGATAGAGTGCAACGATGGAGATTACCCCGAGCAGGAAAACCGTCAACAGAAGCAGTGTCTTTGCCGGTTTTCTCCGCATATTTCTGAGCGGTATTGTGACGATGTTCATGATGCCACCTAGAAGTAACGGGCGCCCGGCACGACATCGGATGCCAGGATGACCAGTTTGTCGTCCACTACCTGGCGCCGCAACGGGGCCGGGTTGCAACCACCCTCGACGACATTGATGCGGCTCGAGTGAAAACGCCGGCCGCAGTTGTTGCAGATCATGAACTCGCCATCCTGAGTGTAGCCCTTTTTAGCGGGAAAACAGACATCGCAGGCGTCAAACGCGGCCCGAATGACACCGTCCCTGCTCTTCACCACAAAAAATCTCACCGAGGTGCCGTTGCCCTCGTACTGAAAGTAGTGAGCCTTGCCGTCATCCACCTTGTTGAGCGGAATTTCTATCCTGCCGTCGACGTCCTTTATTTTCTTATGGGATCCAAAAAGACCGAATGCCGCCTGAACTTCATGAATCGCTGTCATCGAAAATATGGTGACTATCAACGCCGCCGCAGCGGCTGCCGCTGTCTTGCTCATAATACGCTCCCTGTTATGGAAGAGCCTTTTGCAAAACTAAGATTTTCGTTCAAAATCAAGGCATGCGAGAAATTTTACCACAGGCATATGATTGATATTCCGAGGATAAAATTTTCGAGCATAACGCAGAGTTTGGACGAAAAGATCGTTTTGCAAATGGCTCGGAAGTTTTAAATTAGTTTTAGAAACGAAAACCGAAACGAACGTTTCAGCAGGTTCAAATCAGAAATACACAGGTGCGGATATACACGGGTATGGGAGGGCCCTTGATATCTGGCTCGAATGTGCGCTTTATGGGCGAAGCGGTCTTGATTGACTGGGCCCGTTCGGACAGACGTGCGGGAGCGCCGATGTCACACTCGACAAGGTTCAGCGCAATTGTCAATTGCGGTGCAGACGCTGACGAGTCGAGGCAAAGCTTACCCTCGCAGCAGGGTTGAGGTAAAGGGGTGGAGTGGGTGCCGTGTCCTTCCGTTTCCAGGGTCTCGCGCTCCAGCACGGGGTTTTCGCAGCAGGAAGGCAGTGCGGGAGCCGGCTTGTGCATGTCGCAATCCGGCGGGCAGAGTGTTTGTGCAATTGCCGCGGGTCCGATTAAAGCAACCGCAGCAACCAGGAAGGGAACCACAAGGTACCGGCCCAGCAGGGATCGTTTCCGTAGAAATAGGGCAACCATGAAGTCTATATACTACATTGTAGCAGGATTCGTCAAGGTTGTTGAACGGCCGGATCAGGCCTGTCAATCAGATTTGGCCTGAAAACCGCTGAAGGTTGTGGGCAAAATCAGAATACTTGACTTGTGGGGAGCTGAGGCAAATTTGCTGGGCGAACCGCGACTCAATATGAACGCTGTTCAATCCACCCTGACCATGAGGTAATGAAAGAAGAGGAGGGCATAGAGCGCGACAGCAACGGCCTGCATAAGCCAACCGATAAACTCGTCAGGCACGAACCTGACCCAGATACCCCGGTTTATCACGGAGGGGATTGCAATACCCGCATTGATAGCAAAAACGACGAAGAGGATCTTGATCTCATCGATGCGGTACCGACGGTTGTCTGCTATTGTTTTCACCAGTCCCATGGTAGTAATATTTAACATAT
>CBFCWR010000149.1:0-7576 GCA_965601575.1 uncultured Desulfofustis sp.
CAGCGGTTACGTGATCCGGGACGAACTCTCTCTGTATGACGCCATCAAGCGCTTCAATGTGAGGTTCAAGGCAGGAGATGAAGAGTTTCAATGCAAGTGTGCCGAAGTGCTCTCCGGTCGGCTTTCGCCAGACGAGTGTCCTTCGTTCGGTATCTCCTGCACCTCACGGCATCCGGTCGGCCCCTGCATGGCGGCCCAGGAAGGCCCGTGTGCTTCATACTTCAGACATATCTTCGGCAGAATTTAGATTTACCTCCACCCTGCGTATTCGCCTAGGTTCGATATTTTCCGACCGACCGCTTCACGGGCTCGAGCGAACGCAACTCAATTGCGTCGCAACTATTAATTCACCGCACCGGGCCGGTTGTCGGCCGTGCCTGCCTGGTTACACGGTGTTAAGTTTGAGCACTATAAAAATCAGTGATTGTGGCAGGGGCTGTCAGTGAGCGTTCTGTTCTGTGAGGAGGTGGTCCGACAAGGTTTCCTGGCGCATTACAAACTCGGTCCAGGTCCAGGGGCTGTTTTCGATTCTGGTACCGATGGTTTTGGAAATGCCGTCATTGGTTTCCCACACGGGCCTGACCAGCAGCTTGAAATGGGTGCCGGGACCATCGATGATCACCGAATAAAGGTCTGAGGTGTCGTCGAGATCGAAGGGAAGGTTGGAAATGGCCAGCCCGAAGCGGGAAATATTCTTCACCGAACCGTTAAAAAACCCCTTGCCATCCGATACGTCGGCCTGGAGGTGGGGAACTTCGATGCGGGGGTATTCCCGTTTCTGCATGATTATTTGCGGCTAAATGGGTTCTGGTGGGCATTTAAGACTTATCTTAGAACCCTTTATGATTCCACCTTAATTCAGTACAGTGATTTTCGTCAAGATCGTTTCTTGGTGGGATGCCGGTCGCGAATCTCATCGGCAATAGCGCCGGGTGAGCTCGGAAAACAGATCGTAGTCCAGATTCTTGGCCGCACCATTTTCTTTTGTTTAACGGAACCTCTGGTTCATCATACACCTGGATTTGAAATAGAGAGGCGATGCGGTCATCGATGGAGTAGCAGTGTCCACAACCCAAATGGGGCCCAAAGACCACTTGGTGTTATTTGTCAAAAACCTGGTCTGATTTGCCAATCCGGCTGGGACAGCCTCACCCGGTGTATGCAGAGTGGGGATAGTATTCAAAAGAATCAGACGAGAAGGGAGAAGGCTATGGAGGCAGAGACCGTGGAGCCCACGTTGAAGATTATCGGTGTGGTACACAATGATATTTACAGTCTAGCGGAAGCGCCAAAAGGCTACGACGAGTCCGATAGAACAGGCTACCTGGAGATTTTTTCAGACTACCGGGATGGCTTGGAGGGGATCCACGCTGGACAAGCCATCATGGTCCTGTTCTGGCTGCACGAGTCGTCGCGGCATATCCTCAAGGTCCATCCCCGGGGGAAGAAGGAGAATCCGAAGCGGGGGGTGTTTTCCACGAGAAGTCCGGTACGGCCCAATCCCATTGGCGTGTCCGAACTGGAGGTTCTCGAGATAGATGGCACTGTAGTCAAGGTAAAGGGGCTCGACGTAGTCGATACGACCCCGATCATCGACATAAAAATGAAAATCTGAGGAGCAGTCGTACGCGCTATCTGGCGGCAATCATCGAACTGTAGATGCGCTGGGCCTTGTCGATCGCGTCCTGGGAGCGCAACGCGGTCTGGTAGGCTTGACGCCAGCGGTGCTGGTTCCAGAGGTGCTTGGCCTTGCCAAGCAACTCGCCGGAAACCTCCATTTGGGCCTGCATGCCGAAGGGGAAACTGCTTCTGGTTCGAGCCCACTCAAGACGAGCCTCGACGTCGAGGATTGCATCCTCGAAAACGTCCTGGACCTCTTCCTGTCGGGCAAACTGAACAAACAGATAGATAAGCAGTGCGGAAAAAACAAGTGCCAGAAAGACGTGCATACCATCCCCCCTTTTTTTGTTTTGTCCCGGAATAGTTGGAGTCCGAGCTGAATCACCGTACCAAATCTCAGAGTTCGAGGTGCAGAATGCTTGAACCATCCCTCTGGCCTGGTGATTGTTGATTCAATCTACAATACTAGTGGAACTCCCGCCAGTAAAACAACACAGCAGTTGACCCTGAAACTATGCTCAGGGCGGATAGAGATGGTCCGGATCCCACTCATCAGCGTATCCAGGAGGGATGATCCTGCAGTTGATGAGAAAATAAAGAATAGTAAAAACTATCAATACCCTATTGTCCGTTAATAGTTGAGATAAGCAAATTAAACCTTACAATTTAGGCATAAACAAATAGTTCATCTCTACACAACGAATCTTATAAAGACAGGAAGCTGCCATGAAAAGGTTCAAAAAGATTCTTTACATACTCGACGAGGTTTCATTAAACCGCCAGGGCAGCGCCGACAAGGTAGCGGAACTGGCACGTCTCAACGACGCCCGGGTAACGATACTGATTGCCGAGGATACCAAGTTCTTCGACGATTTGAGCAACAAAATCACTGGCCGTTACGAGGAACTTCGCCAGGCAGTACTCGCCCACCACCGCGAACGTCTCGATGGGTTTCTCGCTGACGAGCGCTGGCAGGACATACATGTCATCCCCGACTACAGCGAATCGGACGACTTCATCGCCATTATCCGTAAGGTGATAAGCGAAAGCTACGACCTGGTAATAAAAGAATCGACGCTGGAACAGGGGATTGATCAGCTCAGCATGCGGCTGGTGAGAAAATGTCCGTGCCCGGTGTGGGTAATGAAATATGATTCGTCCGACTTCAAACGCATTCTCGCGGCAGTTGATATTGGTGAAGATTATCCCGAAACGGAGGCGTTGAATAAGAAGATCGTCGAGCTGACCCATTCCCTGGCGCAGCGTGAAGGTGGCGAGGCCCACTACCTGCACACCTGGCGCCTGGAGTACGAGGTGATGCTGCGCGGACCGAGGTTCAAGGTCTCTCCCGAAGAGATTTTCGAGATGAAAAAAGAGCTCTTTAACGAGCGTCAGACAAAACTCGGTGCACTCCTTCGAGACAATCACATAACCCACGAAGAGAGGCAGGTGCACCTCAGGGAAGGGGTGAGCAGCGAAGTTATTCAACTGGCCATCAATGAGCTTGATATCGATGTCGTGGTCATGGGATCGGTGGGGCGATCGGGGATCCCGGGACTGCTGATCGGCAACAAAGCGGAGAAACTACTCAATTCGATCAACTGCACGGTGCTGACAGTGAAGCCGGATGGCTTCAAGACCCCGGTGACACTGGACTAGATAAAGATGAAGCTGGTTAATAAAGAAGACGACAAATTTCTCTGGTTGCTCAAACAGATCATCCATCTCTCCCTGAAATGTTTAGGGCTGCTGATGATCATCGTAATCGTCGCGGGTGTTGTCGACGTCGCCTGGACGCTCTACCAGAAATTCGCCGCCGAACCGCGTTTCATCCTGACCATGAATGATATCCTGATGACCTTTGGGGCGTTCATGGTGGTGCTGATTGCCATTGAAATCTTTCAGAACATCATCCTCTACCTGCGCGATGATGTCATCCATGTGAAGATCGTTTTGGCCACCGCGCTGATGGCCATCGCCCGAAAGGTAATCATTCTCGATTATGACGAATTGGAGCCGATGTACATTTTTGCCACCGGTGTGGTGCTCGTGGCCACCGGCATCGCCTACTGGTTCGTCCATAAACTACCTACCAAGTCCCAGAGCGAACCGCTGGACGACCCGGACTGAGCACGCCGGGTCGTCTCCTCCAGCCGCAAAATTTCCACGCACGGTATAGAACTGCTAGCCTGAATATTTCACGAGTTGAGACGGCCTGCTAGACAAGGAGACTTGGGGAAGGCTATATAGGTAATATGCTTTCCTCAAAAGCGACGCAGGATAGCAGGCCGTATCGACTCGCCCGAAGGGTGGAAATTCTGTCCTTTCAAAGTTGATTTCAACAGGTACAAACTGCACCAATGCTGCGTCTGTAGAAATGTTACCTAACAAACTGGTATCATTTATTTTTTTAATCTTGTTTTGTTTTTCCATGAAATATTCAGGCTAGTTGCTCGTTCGCTTAAGCAGCTCTTTCTTATGACGCCTGCTGAGCAGCAGGCTGATGAGTGCAAACGAGCCCAGGTAGGTCAGGGCGGCAGCAACCAGGCCGACCAGAACACTGCCTATGACAAGTGGTAGTGCCATGGCGCCTGAGAGCCCGAGCATGGTTTCAAACTGGGTGCCGAATTCCCAGAAATCCATTTTGACCAATTGAGCACCGATGGCGGCAAAAGTCTGGTAAACCTCGGCAACCGGGGGACCAGATAAAAAAAGGCTGCCCACCCAATAGTTGAAGGTGTAGATCGGCGCCATGGTTGCCACATTGGTAATCCATACGGTCAGCATGGCCGCGGGTCTATTGAGATTGAGAACGGTGGCCAGAAAGACGGCCAGCACGAGTTGAAACCCGATGGTCGGTGTGAAGGCCAGGAACACGCCCAGGGCGAACCCTCCGGCCACCGCTCTGGGGGAGCGCCTGAGACGGACAAGCCATTTAAAGACGGCCCGAAAGGGGATGACCACACGTCTTTTCTTTTTTGAGGAAACGGTGCCCCTGGATTGAAGGGTCATAAGGTTAAGGAGTAAGAGTAAGTGGCGGGATGCTATGGACAGCACCAGAGGGAAATTTTCTCAGCCCGCTCGATCAGGCCGGATGTAGTTCCCCCGGCCAGATTGATGCGTTTCAGGATGCCCTGGTCAACCCCTTCGAGGCCCACGGCGATGGCGGCAAACCCTGATTTTTCGGCATAGCTGGTAATAGTCGAGGCGACGTTGATTCCCCAGGTGGTCTCCCGGCGGATGCGCTCATCACCGACATCATGTCCGTTGAGAACCCTGACTGATTTTTGAAAGATCGCATCGCTGTCCAGGCCGGCACCGTTTTCCACATGAAGGAGGGTGACGGTGTGCTGGTCCTGTTTTGAAAGAATATAGCCGACGTGATCCACCGCCCGCAATGATCCCACCGAGCCGTCGACGCCGATGAGCACATGTTTTCTGCCCTGTTCAGGCTCCGGGCAGATCCACAGCGGTGAAGTCAGTGAACTGTCCTGGATGATCGCTTTGGCAGTTTCGTCGGCCGGTTTCTCAAAAAACCATTGCAGGGTATAGCTTGCTCGTTTACCGAGAATTATTGCATCGTAGAGCCCCGACGCACCTTCTTTGAGAATGTCCTTTATCTTGCCGTAACGCTCAGGAAAGGTCTTGGTGATCATCTGGTCTATCGACATATTCGAATTGCCCAGCAATCGTTTCGACTTTTCAAGCGCTTTTCGGGCGCCCACGGTCAAGGGGCCGGTGACTCCCTGTTCGGGTTTGTCCCACATTTTCATCAGCGTCTTGTTCATATCGGCGGCATCGAGCCGGCTGATATGCAGCAGGGTGATCTGATGTTCGGAGAACTGCTTGAAAAAGGAGCAGATGAATTCCACTCCGGTGAGGTGGTCATAGTCGTTGCTGACAGTGACAAGAAAATGTTTGTTCATGATTTTTTATTGGAAGTATAGTTAGTTATATCAATTATATAGTTATCACAATGATAATTACTATTCGCCGATGAGCAATGCGTGTGGAGATAAATGGGCTGCGCTGCGCGGGGTCAGTACGTTAATGGTCCGCTTTCAGGAGATCTGAAATTGGAAGATCGACAGCCCTGTCCATGAATCTTCCTGTGTTATTGGTGACCGATCGCTGTGTGGTCCAACTCAAATATAGAAGCACCTGAGTGCTGTCGCCTCGTTCTGAGGATGCGCCACCTGGCCAGGTTTCCTGTTTGGCTGGATTTTGATCCCTAAATACCTTATGCTGATGAGCGGTGCCGGCTGGGTAGTCCATGTCTGTACCCTGCAATTCAGTAGAGGAGAATTACCATGCCCATTTACGACCGGGGCGACTTTAGAGATAATTGTGGTTTCGGGCTGCTCGCCCATATGGATGGTGAAGCCAGTCATCGACTGGTGCGCACCGCAATCAGCGCCCTTGATCGGATGGATCACCGTGGCGCCATTGGTGCCGACGGCAAGACCGGCGACGGCTGCGGCCTGCTGCTCCAGAAGCCGGACAGTTTTTTCCAGGCCATTGCCGAGGAGTTGGGCTTGAGCTTGAGCTCGCGCTATGGGGTTGGGATGGTGTTTCTGGGCCATGGCGAACAAAGACTGGCCCGGGTTAAGGAGGTATTCGAGGAGGAGATCGCCGCCGAGACCCTGTCGGTGGCCGGCTGGCGCGAAGTGCCAGTGGACCCGTCGGTGCTCGGTGAGATTGCCAGGGCCTCTCTGCCCCAGATCATGCAGGTCTTTATCAATGGCCAGTATGGCTGGGGACCGCGTGACTTCGAGAGGCGGTTGTTCATGGTGCGGCGGCGCATCGAAAAACGGATCACCGACGATCCGGATTTCTACATCCCGTGCCTTTCCAATCTGGTCATGATTTACAAGGGCCTGTGCAGGCCCGGCGATCTGCCCCAGTTTTACCGTGATCTCGGCGACCTCAGGATGCAGGCCTCCATCTGTCTGTTCCATCAGCGCTTCTCCACCAACACCCTGCCCCGCTGGCCGCTGGCCCAGCCGTTCAGGTATCTTGCCCACAACGGCGAGATCAACACCATCACCGGCAACCGCCAATGGGCCCGCAACCGGTCCTATAAGCTGCAGTCCCCGCTGCTGCCCGACATGCAGGATGCGGCACCGTTCGTGGGCACCGAAGGCTCTGATTCAGCCTCGCTGGACAATATGCTGGAAACCTTGCTGGCCGGCGGCATGGATCTCTTCCGTGCCTTTCGGCTGCTGATTCCTCCGGCCTGGCAGAATCATCCTCAAATGGACGAGGATCTGCGTTCGTTCTACGATTTTAACTCGATGCACATGGAACCGTGGGACGGGCCTGCCGGAATCGTCATGAGTGATGGCCGCTTTGCCGCCTGCGGTCTTGACCGCAACGGACTCAGGCCGGCCCGCTACGTGATCACCCGCGACCGGTTGATCACTCTGGCCTCGGAGATAGGTATCTGGGATTACACTCCCGACGAGGTGGTCGAGAAAGGCCGGGTCGGCCCCGGCGAGCTACTGGTGGTCGACACCCACAACGGTCGTTTGTGGAGCTCCTGGGATATCGACAACGAACTAAAAACCAGGCATCCCTATCGCACATGGCTGCAGCGCAACTGCCATTGCCTGATCCCCACCGAACAGCTCGATGACGAAAAGACCGGTAAGCGGGCCCTGTCCGATGACCAGCTGCTGACCTATCAAAAGCTGTTCGGCTACTCCATTGATGAAATCGACCAGGTACTAAGGGTCTTCGGAGAGACCGGCAGGGAGCCGGTGGCCTCCATGGGCGACGACACGCCGATAGCCGTGCTGTCCCATCAACCGCGGCTGCTGTTCGATTATTTCCGGCAGCAATTCGCCCAGGTCACCAACCCGCCCATCGATCCGCTGCGGGAGCAGCATGTCATGTCGCTGGCCACCTGCATCGGCAGGGAGCAGAATGTTTTCGACGAGACCATGGGGCATGCCAA
>CBFCWR010000150.1:0-7564 GCA_965601575.1 uncultured Desulfofustis sp.
GCGCTGAAAAACCGATCGGATGACGGTCGCTTCGCGACCTATTGCGATCGGTACCATTTTCAGCGCTCCGTTGGGCCTCACAATGCAGCCCCAGACTATTATCACTACACGATTACAGGAATTACTGAGAAACCAGCCGCACGAAGTGACTCCATGGGCTACGTTTTTTGTCTGAACCCCCTAAATGGGACATATTTGAATCTGTCCCATTTAACCCGTCTCCATGGGTAACTACTTCAGAGCCCGGTAGTAGCTGTCCAGATTATACACCGCGGCCAGAGGGTTGTGGCCGAGAACCCGGTCCTTGACCGCCAGGACCGTACAGGGCGCTTCGGCATATTTGAAGAACAGCGAGTCGTGCCCGACGCAGAGGCCCAGCAGGATGTTGAAATCGGTCTTCTCCCGGTTAAGTACCATGGCCTGCAGGATCGGGTTGCACATGGCCTCGTCTTTGGAAGGGTCTATCTGATCGGCCCGGTCGAGACCGATAAATTCCTTCGAGCTGCGCCCCGCCTTACAGACCACCGAGACCATCTCGAAGCCACGCGAACCGAATAGCTGCTCCACCGCCTTGGCCTCTTTTCGTAACCCGATACAGAAGGCCATACCCAGCCGCTGGTAGTTCATACGCTGGGCAAATTCGATGATTTCTTCGATTCTTGGTTTGGTCGGCCGGACCCCTTCGTAGCCCTTTTCGCGATTCCCGTAGCAGCTGGCCTCCTGGATCGAGGCCTGCCGGGCAAATTCGCGGACATCGCCATGGGCTCTGTACTCATCCAGGCTCTGATTGGTCAATTCCTCGAGATTGTCAGTGGGACAGAAATCCGGGGCTTTGCCCTCGGCTTCGCGGCAGAGCCGGTCGCCGATTTTGACCGGACATCGGGCACAGTTTGCAGGTTGCTTCTCCATTTTCAATCTCTTACTGATTTAAAGTTTTCAACTGCTTTCAAGCTCTTTTTTCCATTGGCCAAGCTGCTCTAAACTGACTCCCACACCACCGCAGACCACCACCAGGATCTGCTTCTTGTCTTGCAAGCCAGGATGCTGGCAGTATACCGGTGCGAGTGCGGCGCCGCAAGCCGGTTCGACCAGGATCCGGTGATCGTCAACAAACTTCAGGCAGCTCTCCACAGCCACGAGATCGCTGACACAATGGCTTATAATTTCATGGCGACCGCACCACTCCCAGGCCCTGGCAGCCACTTTTTTAGCCCCCAGGGAAGTAGCAACAGTGGCAATGCGCGCGAGTTCCACGTGCGAGCCAGCCGACAGGGAGGCAGCCAGCGATGCGGCCCCATCGGTTTCCACTGCGAGGACCGGAGTATCGGACAACCCATTTTTGTGGAGTCCCTCCACAACACCGCAGAGCAGACCGCCGCCGCCAACCGAGAGCACCACCGCGTCGGGACGCAGCCCAGTCTCGACCGCTTCGTCTATTAATGTCGCGTGGCCTTCCCAGAGCAACGGGTCGTCAAACGGATGAATCAGCTCACTGTCCGGCCCGCAAAGACTCCGGGCGTGATCATGGGCCTCCTGCCATGATTCACCAGTGACAATCACCTCTGCCTGTTCGCTGCGGATCGTGTCGATGGCTCGTTCAGGGGTTGACACGGGCACCACTACGGTGACCGGGACACCCAGCTTCCTGCCGCAATAGGCCACCGCGATGCCGGCGTTGCCGCCCGAAGAACTGATCAGCTTCTGCACCCCCCTGCGCACATGATGGCTGCAGGCCCGGCCGATGCCCCTGAGCTTGAATGAACCGCTGGGCTGCATGGCTTCCATTTTCAGCCAGACTTGTGAGCCGGCAATTCTGGAAAGCGGCGTCGATTCCAGCAGCGGCGTTTTGATGTGCAATGGATTCATGGCATGTTCCCGGTCTCAGGAAGTGAGCGAGTCACGCAGGCTGGTGAGATCGACCCTGGAGGTAAAATCGAGGCTCAACGGGGTCACCGCCACCTGCTTCTCAACCGCCAGTGCATAGATGTCCGAATCGCTCTCGAGCTCATCTTGAAGCACCTGAATGCGGGTCTTGAAATCACACACCCTGGTGTCGATCGAGGTGTTGTCGAGATTCTTGGTGTAGTAGGAAGAGCGGGACAGCCTGGTCATTCGCCAGCCGGTCTGTTCGTCCGCCCCCTCGGGGACATCGATCTTGAGCAGGTCGACATCGGCGGGCAGCTCCGTATCCAGGACACACCTGGTGAACTTCCTCACAAAGTGGGCAGCTCCCCGCCAATCCTGCGAGGTGTAGTTGTGGTGGGAGGCGATATCTGTCTGTTTGGATACGGCCAGGCCCACGACCCCATGGCTGGAGGCCTCGAGGGCTGCACCGACGGTGCCGGAACAGCTGATCATGTTGCCCAGGTTTTCGCCGTAATTGATGCCCGAGATCAGGATGTCGGGTTTTACTTCACGAAACAGGGTAAACATCGCGTGGCGCACCACCTGCGCCGGTGAACAGGGGCAGTGATACGCCTCGACACCGGAGTTGCCGCCGGGATAGTCGAACCGTTCGAGCCGGGACTGCTTGTTGCCGGTCAAGCCCCTGCCCGTGGCCGTCTGCTGATCGGTGGGGGCGACGATGGTGATCCTGCCGAGATCGACGACCGCCTCCACCGCCGCTTTGAGCCCGGGGGATTTTATCCCGTCGTCGTTGGTGATTAGGATATGTATGTCTTTCATCTTTCTTGTTTCGTGCTCCTGTTGTTCACCGCGGCTTGCAGGCCTCCACCTCGAGGCGCACCATGGCCACATGCGCCCGGCCCTGTGCATCAAGCGGTTCAATCCTCAAATAGCTCTCAGCCAGTTCATCGATAAATTCGTCTCTAATCGGTTCATCAAGCCGGGCGGTGTAGGGCAGCCAGGTTGTTCTGATCCAGCCTTTGAGTCCTTCGATGCCGTCGTGGGTCATATCCTTGTCCATCAGCTCCACCCTCCGGTCAATGAATCCTGCCTCGTCCAACAGTTCCTGATAGTAGCCAACACCATGGAATCCATAGGGAAATTCAAACCCCTCAAAATAGCGCCGGTACCTCGGCGACTGCATTATTGCATCCAGGACTCCGATAATGGTTTGTGCATTACCCTGCCCGCCCATCTGCAGCAAGATCCTGCCGCCCGGCTTCAGACAGGCGTGGATCGACTCGACCACCGGCCGATGATCTTTGACCCAGTGCAGCGCGGCATTGGAGAATACCACATCGAAAGTGGGAGCGAAGCTCATATCGACCGCATCCAGCAGCCTGAACGCCAGGTTTGGGTGCTCTTTCGGCGGATAGCGCCTGGTCGCCAGCTCGATCATCGACTCCGAATTGTCGACGCCGAGCACGCTGCCGCCGCTCAGCAGACCGGCTATTTCCGCCGTCACCTTGCCGTCGCCGCAGCCAATATCGAGCAGCTCCTCAGTTCCCGTCAAGGCGAGTTTTTCAATGAGTTCGCGGGCCCAGCGCTGCTGTTCCCCTGAATGAAGCTCGTAATCCCTGCTGTCCCACTGGTAGGTTCCCATGGCTGAGCTGATATCGGATTTTCTCACCCCTGCTTCAATCCAGCCGTAACGATACCCGCACCGATGAGGGCCGAGCCCCCGCCCCGGTTGAGCCAGCGCCGGGTGGACTGTTTTTGCAAAAGATCATTGAACTGACCGGCAAACAACCCATAGAGCAAGGCGTTGACGCCAGCCAGACTCAGAAAGGTAAGCCCCAGCATGAACAATTGGCCGATGGACCCGGAAGTGCTCACGAATTGAGGAAAGAAGGCGATAAAAAAAGTTATGCTTTTCGGATTCAGAGCGGTGACGATATAGGAAGACCGAAAAAGGGAACGGCCCGCGCCCTGCTCCGGTGCAGATTGAATCTCGACCTGCACGGGTTTAGAGATCCAGAGCCTGATCCCAAGATAGATGAGATACAGGGCCCCTAACCATTTCAAGGCGTTGAAGAGTTCGGCAGAGACGCTCAACAGGCTGCCCAGACCGAGCAGCGACAAGGTCATGGCGGTAAAATCTCCCGCCACCACACCGGCTGCCAGCGGAACCACCGCCCTCTTTCCATGGCTGATGGCCTGGCTGACGACGAGAATGATCGTCGGTCCCGGAATAATCAGAATCAGACTCGAAGCCAGGACGAATCCGATATACAACTCCAGACTCATGGTATGCTCCCTAAATGGTGCAGTCGCTCAACCTGCTTTTGAATAGCTGGGCATATCTGGCAGATGATTGGCTGTCTTACAATCTCGGTTCTACAATAATACGATTGAATAGGCCAGGTGATTTCTATAGAATGGATATCGTCGAACCCCTTTCCGAAAAGGATCATAATCTGACCATTAATCAGCGGAGAGTAAAATATGTATACACTCGTCATCGGTAATAAAAACTATTCTTCCTGGTCCCTGAGAGGCTGGCTGGTGCTCAAACAGTTCGACATACGTTTCGAAGAGTTACGGCTGCCGCTGTACTCCGATCTGTTTAAAGAAAAAATAATGGACTATTCCCCCACCGGTCTGGTACCGACCCTCGTCTCAGGCGATCTGTCCATCTGGGATTCGCTGGCCATCTGCGAATACATCGCCGAACAGCACCCGGAGCTGAACTGCTGGCCTGAAGATGTCCAGGCCAGGGCCATCGCCCGCAGCATCAGCAACGAGATGCATTCCGGTTTCTCTCAAATCAGAAACACACTGCCGATGAATATCAGGCGCAATAAAGCGATCGACACCATCAGCGCTGATCTGGCAAAAGAAATCGGGCGGGTTTGTGAAATTTGGCAGACCTGCAGGCAGTTTTATGCCGGTGGCGGGGATTTTCTATTCGGCAGATTTACCATAGCCGATGTCATGTACGCCCCGGTGGTGCTACGCTTTAAAAGCTATTTGATCGATGTGGGCGATATCGAGGCCGGGTACATGCAGTCGATGCTCGAACTGCCGTCCCTGAAGGAGTGGATCGATGCCGCCCTGGCCGAAGAGGAAGTGATAGATATTTACGAGCAGTAGAGACTACCTGAGAAATACCAAGGCCTGGGCACAGACATTATGGTGAGGACACTTTTTGCTGACAGCCGGAGCTGATTAATGCTCCGGCTGGGACTTTACATCAGCCGCATTTCTTTTTGTGGGCCTTGCAGGTCCCCTTTTTCGCACCCCTGATATCGCTCTGATGCTTGGCGATGG
Organism: uncultured Desulfofustis sp.; assembly: GCA_965601575.1. Lineage (GTDB taxonomy): Bacteria > Desulfobacterota > Desulfobulbia > Desulfobulbales > Desulfocapsaceae > JABDQA01. The sequence continues at coordinate 5,176 of CBFCWR010000150.1, forward strand.
AGACGATGGTCTTGAGCCGCTTCTTGGTCTTTTCCGACAGATCGTCCTTCTTGATTTTATCCACTTCTTCGCAGATTGCCGCGAAGGCCTTGGCTATCTTGTCACTGGCCAGCATGGTCAACTCCATTTTATTGGTATTGTTTACTGTTCTGATTATCCGAAAAATAATCACCCTATCGGTAATTAAGATTGGTAAACACCAAAGAGGGAAAAGGCAAAACCTTGATGGGGAACAGATCCGACAAAAGCCTCAGCGGGTGACACAATCACCGGTGCATATCTCCTCATCCCGCACTAGACCTCACTTGACAGGGTGGAATAAACCCCTTATAAATCGAGAGAACGTGCTTCGCAGGGGTGGCCCACGGGCCTGAGATGATACCCATAGAACCTGATCTGGTTAATGCCAGCGTAGGGAATCGCAATTCGAGCTTTTCTGTTCAGTCTGTTCTTACCGGTTATCCCCTCCCTTAAGCCATTTCCTGTAGTGTATCAATTTTTCAAAAAGGGTGACGCCATGTCAGATCTTGCGGTGAAATGTGCCGAAAATCTAGAGAAAATTCGACAGAACAAACCACTTATCCATAACATTACCAACTATGTGGTCATGAATTATACGGCCAATGTGCTCCTTGCTGCCGGAGCCTCGCCCGTTATGGCCCATGCCGAAAACGAAGTGGAGGAGATGGTTGGTTTCGCCGGTGCGCTGGTGATCAATATCGGCACACTTTCCGACAGCTGGATCAGTTCGATGCTGACGGCCGGCAGAAAAGCGAGCAAACTCGGGACACCCATCGTCCTTGACCCGGTGGGCTCCGGGGCCACCAGGCTGCGCACCGAAACCGCTCAGACGATTGCCGCCGAGACCAACGTTACCATCATCAGAGGCAACGCCTCGGAAATCCTTTCCCTGCATAACGAAGACTCAAAGAGCAAAGGGGTCGACTCGCTCCATTCGGTGGATGAAGCCGAGGGCAGTGCCATGGTGCTGGCCAGGGAACTCGGTGCCACACTGGCGATCACCGGACCGGTTGATTTCATCACCGATGGAACCAGAATACTCAGGGTTGACAACGGCCATCCGCTGATGCCGATGGTCACCGGTACCGGGTGTTCTGCCACGGCGATAATCGGCGCCTTTGCCGCCGTCGACCTGGATCCGCTGACGGCAGCGGCAACCGGCCTTGCCTTCTTCGGCCTGGCCGGCGAGCTGGCGGGAAACACAGCCAAGGGGCCCGGCTCGTTCATGACTGCAATTCTCGATTCGCTCTATCAGATCACTTCTGACGACATTGTCGCCGGCTGTAAAATCAGCGATGGATGAGTCCATGATCGATTATTCCCTCTACCTGGTCACTGACCGGTCCCTGTCGAAAGGCAGGTCCAATCGCGAGATTGTTGAAGCGGCAGTGGCCGGAGGGGTAACCTGCGTGCAGCTGCGGGAGAAGCACTGCGGCACGCGGGAGTTTATACACGAGGCGCTGGCCCTGCGGCCGCTGCTCAGGGACCACAACATCCCCCTGATCATCAATGACCGGCTGGATGTCGCCCTGGTTGTCGAGGCCGATGGCGTCCATCTCGGCCAGAGCGACATGCCCATAGCGATGGCCAGAAAGATCGCCGGCAGATCTCTGCTGATCGGGATCTCGGCCGAATCTGCTGACGACGCACTCAAAGCTGAACAGGAAGGCGCTGATTATATCGGCATATCACCGGTGTTTTCAACGCCCACTAAAATAGATACAGCGCCGCCGTTCGGCCTCGGGGGAGTAAGTAAAATACGCGGGCTGGTTGATATTCCTCTGGTCGGCATCGGCGGCATTAATCTGGATAATGCGGCCTCGGTGATTGGCGCCGGGGCCGACGGCGTTGCCGTGGTCTCGGCCATCGTTTCCGCAGAGGATCCCACCGACGCCACCAGCATGCTGAAAACGCTGGTAGACCAGGCTTTATCCAGGAAGGGCTAAATCAATCTTTGACCCAGAGGCAAAGTGAAGGCCCCAACCATACAGATCAACGACCTGACCCTCCGGTTCGGCAGTGCAGCACCGTTGTTTGAACGACTCAATCTCGACATCGTCGCCGGCAGGACCACCTGTATCCTCGGGCCCAGCGGCTGCGGCAAATCAACCCTGCTGCGCCTGCTCTCCGGTGCGGCGGAATTCGACATTGACGGCGAGGTCGAATTCGATCCGGTGGAATCCTCGATGGTTGCCTGGATGGGCCAGAACGACCTGCTGCTGCCCTGGCTGAGCCTGATCGACAATGTCCTGCTCGGCGCCAGGTTACGAGGCGAACTCAGCGATACGCTTCGTCAACAGGCCGCCGAGCTGATCGTCAGGGGACGGTTGGCCGGCCATGAGGATGCCCTCCCCCAGTCCCTGTCCGG
>CBFCWR010000151.1:0-7544 GCA_965601575.1 uncultured Desulfofustis sp.
CGCAGAAAGGTCATCAACACGGTGATGGCGAGCAGACCGCCGATGAGCACGTTCTGTTTCACCAGGTTGATGGCGGTGTTGATATATGGTCTTTCATCGTAGAGGAGTTCCAGGTAGAGTCCCTGCTCAGCAAGGATGGTATCGTTCAGCTGGTTGACAGCCAGTTCGATATTATCTGTCATCTCCAGCACGTTGGCCCCTTGTTCCTTGAGTACCGCGACCACTATAATCTGCTCACCGTCGTGCAGCACCGCCCCCTGCTCCTTGGCGTAGCCTTTGGAGACATTGACGATATCTCGGAGATAGACCCTCGACATGCCATCTTCATAGACCACCACATCGAGTGCCTCAGCCGGTGACTGGAATTGCCCCACGGTTCGGATCCGATAATTTTTGCGCCCCACACCCATGACGCCGGCCGAAATGGTCGAATTGGCCCTGGTGATGGCCCCGCTGATCTCATCGAAGGTGATGTTGTACCGGGCCATTTTCCTGATATCGAGTTCCACATGCAGTTCATCTTCGGTGCCGCCGAACACCAAAAGAGAACCGACGCCCTTGACCCGTTCCAGGCTTTGACGGATCTCGTCCTTGAAAAAGGTTCTGTAATGGTTGATGTCTCCCGGGTTGTCAGGTTTTTTTCTCAAGGCCATCCAGATTACCGGCGAACTGCTGGCACCGGAGGAGTCGATGCGCGGACGATTGGCGTTGTCGGGGTAGTCGGAAACTTCGTTGAGCTTGTTGGAGACCCTCAATAAGGCGTCGTCAATGTCGGTTTCCAGGGTGAAGGTAAGTGTGATCTCACCAAAGTTGTTGTAGCTGGAACTCTCCATCTTGGTGAGCCCGGTCAACCCTTTAAGCACCTCCTCCTGCTTTTCGATGATGTCTTTTTCAATCTCGTAGGGAGTTGCTCCACTCCAGGTGGTCTGTACCGTTATCTGCGGCTTTTCAACATCCGGGGTGAGCTGGACCGGCAGAGAGTTGAGCCCGATCAGACCGAATGTTATCACCAGTATTACACCAACAATGACACTAACCGGCTTGTTGAGGCCGTATCTGACGATGTCCATCTTATTCTCCAACCGTTACAGGCTGATCGGGGCGGAGCCGCTCGTTGCCCTCGGTTACCACAGGCATACCCGGTGCGATATAGGGATTGTCGACCCCAACCTTGTCGCCGAGGTAGGCGACGATGTTCACCGGAAGGATCGATGCTTTGCCATCTTTGACCGTATAAACGAAATCCTTGCCCTGGAATTTTACCAACGAGGCCCGCTTGATAATCGACAGCTGCCGTTTTTCGCTGGCCGGTACCGACACGGTTGCCGTCATGTTCTGAGCTACCAAATCCAGGGGCTCGATGGAAATCTTCAAGTAGACATTTTTGGTTTTCATGTCAGCAACCGGATCGATGTCTTCAAGTGTGCCGATCATTTCCTTGCCAAATGCGGTTATGGTCACGGGCAGTTGCTGACCCAGTTCGATATACCGAAGGATAGACTCGGAAATGGGTGCCCGGATGAAAAGATCTTCGCTGGATCCGATTGATACCAACTGACGGCCAGGTTGGACCCAGCTTCCCGAATCGACATCCTTGGTCAGGATGATGCCGTCAAAGGGAGCAGAAATCACCGATCTCTTTTTCTGGATCTTAAGTTTCTGCAGTGTTGCCTGAGTGGCCTGTTTTTCAATCTGGGCGTTCTCGTATTCGAACTGGGCGTTATCCCTGTCCCTTTCCGATACTCCTTGTTTTCCGAATAGTCGCTCGAGTCGGTTGAAATTTTTTTCGACGTTGGCGATGCGCAGTTCTATCTGTTTCAGTTTGGCTTGTTGAAAAATTATCTCTTCATTGAGGATCTCGGTATTGAGGATCACCAGCGGGTCGCCTTTTTTTACCATGTCGCCCTGATTGACTTCGACGCTCTCGACGAGCCCCGCCAATTCGGTGGAAATGTGACTGATCCTTTCGTAATAGAGCACACCGATCACCGTCCGGGTCTGGGCCACTTCTTCCTGGGCCACGGGAGCAACCCTGACATTAGCCGGCGGCGGACCTTCGGCACCAAAGGCGCAATGGCCAATGAAGAGCAGTAATAGAGTCGCAGCGGCTGGTAAAAATGTTTTTCTTGTCATTTCAATCACCGGGATCTTGAGCAAGGTGGAGAAGGTTCGCTTCGATACAACCGAGCACTCTGACTACCACGGCCATATCCTGGTTGTCTATGTTTTCTTCGATTCTAGCGGAAAGTGCCTCGAGCAGACGCGACATTTCCCTCCTGAGTTCAGCCCCTTCAACGGTCAGGAGGACGAGTTGGGAGCGCCGGTCTTCAGGGTTTTCACGCCTGACTATCAAATTCTTTTTTTCAAGCCTGTCAAGTATCCTGGTCGTGTTGGCTGCGCTCTTGCCGGTAGCAGTGCCGATCTGGCGCTGGGTTATACCCTGTCTCGGGTCCAGATTCTTGAGGAGATGGAGTTGTTCCCTGGTGAGATCGAACGGTTTCAGCAGCCGGTCGATGTTGGTGCGAATAGCCTGGGATATGAGGTAAATTCGGCGGCCCAGTGGATCGTGTTGACAGGTGGTCATGAAATTATCCAATATGTTGTCCAGGCAATTATTAACCAGTTAACTAATGATGTCAACAGCGGACTGCCCTTACCCCATTCCGGTCCTGCGAATTTGATGGCAAAGTGGACACACATTAGTATAGTGTCACCCAAGTGGTGAGGGAACTATAGCCTAGGAGCGGGAGACCGCAGGGAGCGATATATGGGTATCTTTTATATTGATGGTACATTCGTTGATGAAAATGAGGCGGTACTGCCGGTATCCGACCTTGCGATTCTGCGGGGATATGCGGTATTCGATTTTCTGCGGACTTACAACGGTCATCCGTTTCATCTCGAAGCTCATCTGCAGAGGCTGCGCAATTCAGCCGCTCTGATCGGTCTTCGTTGCCCTTGGAGCCTCGAGGAGTTGAGCGACATCGTTGGCAAGACATTGGTCCAGAACGACTATCCCGAATCCAATATCCGGCTGTTGATCACCGGCGGAGACAGTGAAGATTCCATTTCACCCGGTCAGAGCCCGCGACTGCTGGTAATGGTGCGGCCAGTCATGGCCCATCCAGATATCTGGTATGAGGAAGGGATCAAAATCATCACCGCCCGACTTAACCGCTATATTCATGGCGCCAAAAGCACCGATTACATCAGGGCCATCGTTACCCTCAAAGACGCCGAGGCAGCCGGTGCCGTAGAATCCGTCTATGTGAACAAGGACGATCACGTGCTGGAGGGAACCACCTCCAATCTTTTCATTGTTCGTGACAACGCGGTGATCAGCCCCTCTGAAGATATTCTGCCGGGTATCACCAGGGATGTGCTCATCGACATTTTAAAGCCTGATTTCCCCGTTGAATTACAGCCCGTAACCAGACAGGAACTTCTGGACTCCGACGAGGCCTTCATAACCTCGTCCACCAAAGAAGTGGTTCCCGTTGTCCAGGTTGATGACCAGAACATCGCTGACCGGCTTCCGGGTCCGGTAACCAGGAAGGTCATGGAGCTGTTCAAAAATTACACCGACAATTACGGAACGGCCTAAGCCGGTTGTTGGAGCTGGCGGCTTCCGGACTATTTCTTGATGAAAGGGCGTTCGATATAAGAATAGGTGAAAACGGTCACCAGGTAAGTGGCAATTCCCGCGAGCAGAAAAATAGCAATTCCGGTCGGATTATAGTCCCAGAAATAGCGTGCGGTGCCGCGCACGCATTCAATGATAATCGGATGCAGCAGATAGTAGCTGTAGCCGACTATTCCCACCGCCTTGAGGGGCAGCAGGTTCATCGTTTTATCCAGTATCGAATTCCTGGCCAGCATGGTCGCCAGAATGAAAATTCCCGCAGCCAGTCCGAAAATGTGCGGCCTCCTCCATGGATTGAGGTGGTCCAGATGCTCGAAAGGATGGGCAGACATGACCAGGCACGTGCAGAGCACCACGATCCCGATCAGCGAGAACAGTGCAGTGCTCACCGGCCGCCGCAGAGTTGAGACGAATCTGGACGTGAGATAGTTGTAGGCGAAGGCAGCGGCGACCCCAGTCAAAAATATGCCTGCAAACGGTTTGAGATGAACGCTGTTGCCATACAGTGCAACCAGGTCAGTGGTAAGATAGCGATGGGCCGCCGCGGCGCAGCCTGCAATAAAAAAGGCGTGCAACAGCAGGCGATTGCGGCAGAGCAGATAGCTGAGAGCCATTACCAGCGGCAGGATCAGATAGAAAAACATCTCCTGGCTGATGGACCAGAAATGACCGTCGGCCTGAAGAAAGAGATAGTGCCTGATTGCGTCGGCGATTTTTCCGAGGAAGAGCACGGTTACGGTAATCATCACATAATACATCGGCACAATTCTCTTGATTCGCCTGATCACATAATTGGTCATGTAGGACCTCGAGAGTGCCAGGGACGGTTGCCTGACAAATGGGCTCGCGAGAAGAAAACCACTGAGACAGAAAAACAGCCAGACGCCGAATATGCCGCCGGTTTTAGTCAGGCCGGTATGCTGGGCGAGAACGAGAAGGGCCGCCAGTCCCCGGACTCCATCAAGGGAGCCGAATTTGATTCCGGCGGCGGAGCGCTTGGCAGCAATGTCGTTTAAGGCATGGATATTCTCGAGGGAGAATCGGCTGCAGGCCAGAAAGCTGAAGACGGCAAAAATAAAAGGCAGGATCAGCTCCAGAAACAAATTTCTCTGAACCAGCTCTCCCCGATGGATGATATACGGGTCTTCATCGGTAATACGCAGCAAGACGTGGTCTTTTTCAAGGCGGAAGGTTTCGATACCATTGTTGGGCAGGAAGTTTTGGTAAATTTCCCGGTGGTCCAGGGCAATTCCCTGGCCGAAATTACTGCCAAGCGTGATTGAGTAAAGCTTCAGGGTGCCGGGGCTGGTGCCTGTGTCAATACGCAGCTTCCTTACCACATGGTTGTCCAGCACAATTTTTCTCCGGCTTTTCTCCCCTGCCGGAAAAGTCTCTGATCGTATCTTGTAGTTTTCTCGAAAACCAGCTCTCTCACTGCTTCCAAAATAGATATCTATCACGTCCTCATGGTCAAACTCTGCTGAAATGGCTATGACCCTGAAGCTGGACAATGCCGTATAGGAAATCGCCGTCTTGACCACCCAGAAAGCGATGATGGCAATGAAAATCGCGACAAATGGCCGTACACGGTAGGTCATGATAAAATGTCTATTTCCTCTTCAATCAACGAGCGGAGCAATAAGCTCAGATTGACCAGGCACTATTGACATAACGCCAGGAAAGATCCAATAGGTTACTGTAATGGCACTAGTTATGGCTGCTTTCATGCAGCACGCATTGTACCTATTACGCGAAAAGTTTCAAAAAGGAATATTGCCCTTGGCCCGAGATTGCGATAATCATTCGGTGGTGAAGCCGTACATCCCCGAAATTCTCTACGAAGACAACCATCTGCTCATCGTCGACAAACCCGCAGGGATGCTGACCCAGGCCGACGCCTCAGGACAGTTATCGCTCCTTGAGCATCTCAAAGACCATATCAAAATCCGTGATCACAAACCGGGAAACGTCTACCTGGGAATGGTGCAGCGGCTCGACAAACCGGTCTCAGGAAGCATCGTCTTCGCCAAAACCTCCAAAGCAGCCGCACGGATCAGCGCCCAGATAAGAGCGCGCCAAATGGTCAAATGCTATCTGGCGGTGACAGAAGCTCACGCCGATCGGCAAAAACACGCGGATATCGACACCGGCGGCTGGCGCATGGTCAGCCACAAACTCAGTCGAATCAGAGATAAAACCATGGTCGACGAGGGGAGCGAAAAGGCACAGGTGGCACGCCTCAGGTTCAAAACGCTTTATGAGAGCACCAGATTCGGAATCCATGCCGTTCAACTCATCACCGGCCGCAAGCATCAAATCCGTGCTCAGCTTTCGGCGCTTGCGATGCCAATCCTTGGCGACCGCACATATGGCTCTGCTTTTCAGCCCCGCAGCGAGCGTATTCTCCTCCACTCCTATCTCGTGCAGTTTCTGCATCCAACTCGAAAGACAAGGGTGCAAGTGCGCTGCTCCCCGCCGGAGCACTTTTTATCGATCTTCACTGAACAGGAGCGGGATAAGATCGACTCAGCCCTCGACACACTCAGTTTTTAGCCGCCGGAGTATATCTTGACCAGCGACTCCATGAGCACCGTTTCGAGTTTCCCCGCGGCGGCCTGGTGCTTGTCTGACTCTGGCTTGTCGACAGATCTGAAAAAATCGTGAGCGATCTTCAACTCGGAGGTGGACCAGTCCCTGGTATAATTGGCGGTGGCCGTGTCTTCGAGCGCATAGTGAGACTCTTCATAATCGCGTCGGCCATGGGACCAGTTGGCCATATGCTCATAAAAATGAAGTGCCCGGTTAATCAGTACGAAAAGCAGCGCAATGGAGCCCGCCGGACCGATGGTGAGCTGAGGACCGCTTATTCTTATGCCAAGCAGCGAGCTTTGGTAATCGAGACGCTTCCTGGTGCCCAGCGCGCCAAGTGCTCCGCCGATGGTTCCCAGGGCGGTAAAAAGTCCAAGACCATGTCCCAGCGCGGCCACGTCCACACCAACGCCGAGTGCGCCTCCGCCAATGCCTCCCAGCAAAACAAACTGGCGCTTTGATAAGCCGAGGAATTCCCAGGTTTTTTCACTGAAGATTTCTTCGTGCAAAACTGAGTATGGCGGCAATTTATAATCGTAGAGATTATGGTGGAATTGGGCTCTTATCTGGTCGTGTGCGGTTTTCTCAAGCGTTGCTATCTTCTTGGTGTAAACGGCGGCCAGTTCCTCTCGGATCTTCTGCTCGTCTTTCACCTTGCTGATTTGTGAACTGATCTTCAGCTCCATACATTCGGACAGCATAGATGTGATAATCTGGGCAGTGCGTTTTGTTCTGCCATCCCAGTCGGTTTTTATGGTTGCCACTACCTCCGACATCACCTGCTGCCAGTCCTGGTCTATGGAACCCAAGGCCTCAAGCAACCCTATGCGCTCGCCATAGGTGGCCCGATGGGCGTTAAACAGCCGGATGGAGTTGAAGCGAATGGCAAGTTCATCCTTCCAGTGCGGCAGATAGCGGTCCTCTTCACCTTTGTTGTTAATCACCGCCATTCTCGGCTTTCCTATGAGGCGTATGATTTCCATTTCATCCCGGTCGACGGAGCGCACCGGCCGGGCGCCGTTGACCACATAGATAAGCGCGGCGCCGCGGGATATGGGTTGTAAGAGTTCGAAATCCTCCGACAGCTCATCGTGAGAACCGCAATACTCGAGAAGTTTATGGAGACGTTTTTCACTACTGCCTTCCAGCGTTTTGAGTGTGTCCAGCACTTGCGCCGGGTTTTGAAAGCCAGGTGTATCGACGAAGCGAATAAGTTCACGATTGTCGATGGTCACGGGAAAGGACCGGCAGACTGTTGTCTCCCCCGGATAAGGGCTGATGCGGACCGAGTCGTCCTCGGCCAGGGTAGACA
>CBFCWR010000152.1:0-7498 GCA_965601575.1 uncultured Desulfofustis sp.
CTCGACGCAAACCGTCCCCAACCCCGAGACGTTCTTTACGTCTTGGGGTTTTTTATTTCCTGTTTACAACCATAAGCGACCCGAACCAACGTGGTTTACATATTATCTCAACTCCGAAACCTCAGGCTCCATGAAAATTCTTTCCCACTCGCCCGAGACCACATTCGATCTCGGTGAAAAACTTGGTTCAATCTGCGAACCTGGCGATGTGATCTGTCTGGCGGGGGATCTCGGGGCCGGAAAAACCACCATGGCCCAGGCAATCGCCGCAGGGGCAGGGGTTGATCAGAGAGAATACGTGTGCAGCCCTACCTTTGCGATTTTGCATGAATATGGTGGCAGGATTCCCATTTACCATTTTGATTTTTATCGGCTTGGATCGAGTGAGGATGTCGTGGAACTTGGCCTCGAGGAATATTTTTATGGTGACGGTTTGACGCTGATTGAATGGTACGAACGGGCCGCTGATCTGCTGCCGGAATCTGTGCTTAAAATAGAGTTGAGTTATATCGATGATTTATCCAGAGAAATTTCGCTGTATAGTGATTCCCCGGGTTGGCAGAAAAAAATTGAGGATTTCGAAAACCTGATCAGCCGCAGTTGAAGCTGACCCCTTCCAGGCGCTTGTCTAAATCTTTTTCGGGATTAAATTGAAAGCGGCCATCTCGCCGGTTGTTGCCGCACCCTTAAAATATTTTCAGGAATTCCCATGAGAAATAATCCGATTAGTTTTCACGATTGTCCCAAAACATTTACCCGCGATCAGGATAAGGCGCTGACGCCCGAACAGACCATCGAGAATTTCTATGAGCGTCTAGAGCAGTTCGATATCAAGATTCTCAGCGAAGTGAAAAGGATCGATAATGGTCGACTCGATATTCCCGTCTATTTCAGTGTCTGCACCGACGAGGCCAGGTCGTTGACCGGTACAAAAAAGCAGATGGGCAAAGGGGCCTCTCCGATCCAGTCAAAAGCATCGGCCTGTATGGAGCTGGCGGAGCGCTTCTCCTTTTTTGCCTTCAAAGCCGATGAGGATAATTTTGTTCGTGGTGATTACAGCTCCCTCAAAGATCAAGGATATCCCCTGTTGCCCAGTTCCTACCTTTTGAAATCGGTTGAAGATAAGGTATTGACTGGTGAGCAGCTGGAACTGCTCCTTGAGGGGATACCGCTGCAGTGGACCTGGGCAACAAACATAAGTCGCGGCGAGCAGGTGTTAATTCCCTTTTCCTGGTTTTATGCGATCAATGAATTTAATGGACCTTCCGCAGGAAATACAGTAGAGGAAGCGGCCCTGCAGGGAATAAGCGAGATCGTCGAGCGCCATGTCTGCTCACTGATCAACCAGTACCAGCTGGAAACCCCGGCTATCGATGTAACCACCATTCAAGACCCGGTGGCCAGGGATTTGCTCGATAAGTTTGAAAACAACAATATCGAACTCCACCTCAATGATTTCAGCCTCGACACGGGTATGTGCAGTGTCGGAGCCTTGGCCATTGACCGTTCCACATTCCCGCAGCTCAGCGAGATCGTCTATACCGCGGGTACTACCCCGGGACCGGATAAGGCGATTATTAGGGCGATCACCGAAGTGGCCCAATTGGCGGGAGATTTCAACACGGGTGCCAATTACGTCGCCTCTGGTCTGCCAAAACCCTTGAGCATGGAAGAGGTGAGGTATCTCACCGAGACCAAAACATCCATCAAGGTGCCTGAGATGAATGATCTCGGCGATGACAATATGAAAGTTGAGCTGGAGCGCTCCATCGAGGCTTTGCAAGCCATCGATATGGAACTATTCATGATCGATGTTACGCACCCCCGCCTGGACATACCTGCGCTCTACACTATCGTACCGGGCGCCCATTTTCGCGAGCGTTCACGGCGTCGCGATGCCGGATTGTTCGCGGCCAAACTGCTCAACGAGCTGGTCGACGATCCCTGGCTCTTCGAAGCAAAACTGCAGGAGATGGAGGATATCCTGCCTGAATCCTACTATCTCTCATTCTATCGTGGCATCAGCGATTACAATGCAGGAGCTCATGAAGAGGCACTTGGGGCTTTTGAGAAGGCTTTGAAGCAGGATCCTGAACAGGAAGACCTGCCTTATATCTATTCATATCAAGGTACTTGTCTCAAGGATCTGCAGCGTTATGACGAAGCCATAGAGGTACTTACACGTGGCTGCAAAGAAGATGATGAGCGGGAAGATCTGCACAATCTGCTGGGATTCTGTTATTTCAAGAAAGAGGACTACCAGACGGCAATCTCTCATTTCGAGCGAGCGGTGCATCTGAACCCTGCCTCGGCGATGGATTATGCCAACCTGGGAGTCAATCACAGCCGGCTGGGACATCGTGAGGAAGCCATTCGATTTTTCACCCTGGCGCTGACACTGGATCCCTCAATTGACTTTGCCCGGGCCCAACTTGAGGAACTCTCCGAAGGTCTGGAATAATTATAACCATGCCAAAGACCGCGATTCTTGCAGCTACATCATCGGGGATGGAACTCGCCCGACTCCTTAACGAGGAACTGCCAAGCTCAGAGCTCGTTGATACGGCGCATGGTGTGAGAAAGGCTCTGGAGACGACCTGGCGATCCCATGACTCGATTATCTGTATAATGGCCGCCGGTATTGCTGTGAGGTGTCTGAGCGGTCTATGCCGAAGCAAATATCAGGATCCCTGTGTAGTTGTTGTGGACGAACGGGGTCACCATGCAATAAGTTTCCTCTCCGGCCATATTGGTGGAGGTAATCTACTTGCTGAGAAGGTTGCTGAAATTTCCAAAGGAACTGCGGTTATCACCACTGCTTCGGATGTGACGGGCCACACCGCTGTTGATCTCTGGACCGTGGAAGAAAATCTCACCATAGTAAACCCGGATAAAATAGCCTCTATCTCCGCAAAACTGATCCAGAAGGGACATCTGGAGGTGTATCAACAATGCAACTTCATAAAATCATTTCCCGAAGACTTTCACCCGTGTACAAATCCTCAAGATGCTGATATAGTCATCGCCCTGAACTCTCATACAGGCTCAGGGTTGAGGCTGATCCCGCGAGTGCGCTATATCGGTTTCGGCTGCAGGAGAGGGACCACCGTCGATGAGTTCAGAGAAGTCGTTGCCGATCTGGAAACACAAGACGGTCTTGAAATAAGAAGTGTGGGAGGTGCCGCCAGCATCGATTTGAAAAATGATGAACAAGGTCTGCTTGAAATAGCTGCCCTGTACAACTGGCCACTCCGTTTTTTCACCAAGGATCAGATCGGCTCGGTGACCGGGAGCGAGAAATCCGAGATCGTACATCAAAAGATAGGAGTTTTCGGCGTCTGTGAATCAGCTGCCATTCTGGCAGCATCCGGCAGAAGCCGGAACGGCCGAATTATCATTAAAAAGAGGAAATGGGAACGCATAACCGCAGCAGTAGCGGAAACGGAATATTGAGCGTGGTGGGCACCGGCCCGGGGGATCTGGACTATCTGATCCCCGCTGCCCGCAGGGAACTGGAGATGTCCGAGGTAGTGGTCGGCTATCGCACCTATCTCGAGCTTATCGATGAGATCATCGACGGTAAGGAAACGGTATCTTCGGCGATGATGCAGGAAGTCGACCGAGTCGGACAGGCTCTTGATCTGGCCGAGCAAGGTAAACACGTGGTTCTCGTTTCTGGCGGCGATCCTGGCATCTATGCCATGGCTGGACTGGTCTATGAGGTGGCAGGGCTGCGCCGCAGCAAAGTTGAAATTAGAGTCGTGGCCGGAATTGCCGCGCTCAACAGTTGTGCCGAACGGCTTGGCGCACCCCTCATGCATGACTTTGCCACGATAAGCCTGTCCGATCTGCTGACCCCCTGGGAAGTGATAGAAAAAAGGATCCAGGCGGCTACGGAAGCCGATTTCGTGCTGGTAATCTATAATCCCAAATCAAAAAAACGGGACTGGCAGCTGACCAGAGCAATTGAAATCATACGATCCGTGCGTGCGTCCACTACCCCGGTTGGCATGGTTCGTGGCGCCACCCGCGAGAATGAACAGGTGAGCATTTCCACCCTGCAGACTTTCAACCCCTCGGATGCCGATATGCAGACTACAGTGATTATAGGGAACTCAGCAACGTTCATCAATGACGGTAAGATGATTACCCCACGAGGCTACAGCGATAAATATAAATTATCCTGAAACGGTGGAAATCTATCTTCTTAGACACGGAGAGACTTTGCAGTCCGGTACCTATACCGGAAGCACAAATGTGGAATTGTCGGTCGAGGGCAGGCAGCAGATAATCTCCTTGTCTCCGTTTCTTCAATCAATCAGATTCGATACCTGTTTCTGCAGCCCTCTCATCCGTTGCGTTCATACCGTGACTCTTCTGGGGTTGGATTGTGCCCCCGTGTTCGATGACAATGTCAAAGAAATTGATTTTGGCTCCTGGGAAGGACTAAGTTTCGAGCAGGTTCAGAAAGAGTTTTCCGATCAGCTGACCGACTGGGTAAGGGAAGGTGAGAATTTCAGCTTTCCCGGCGGAGAAATGATCCGGGCTTTTAATTCACGGATTACTTGCTGGTTGGACAACTTGCTGACAAAAGACTTTAATCGTGTTTTGATCGTAACCCATGGAGGGGTGATCCGCATCGCGCTCTGTTATCTGCTTGGCCTTGAAACAGACCGGGCCTTTGCATTTAACCCCAGGGAGGGAAGGGTGTCGATAGTCAACGTCGTAGATGGATTTGGTCAGCTGCACATGTTGAACTGCAAGGGGTGATAGAGATAAATGGGAAGAATTATCCTGGTCACCGGCGGAGCGAGGAGCGGGAAAAGCGACTTTGCACTTCAGAGTGGTGAGAAACTCCCTGGCAGCCATTGTTTCATTGCCACGTGCCCGGTCGTTGATGATGAAATGGCAGCGCGCATTGAGAAGCACAGGCAGGGACGCAGTGCACGAATCTGGGAGACAGTTGAGGAACCACTCGCTATCCACGAAGTGCTGGTTGAAAACAGTCATGATGTGTATCTGGTTGATTGTCTCACCCTATGGATAAGTAATCTTCTAGAACAGTGTGCAGCTAAAAAGATTGATTGCAACGAGTCGTTCATTGGCAACGCAACCGAACGAATCCTGAGATCAATCGAGGTGCTGGACGGGACGGTCATATTCGTCACCAACGAGGTGGGCATGGGGATCGTACCCGACAACGCCCTGGCCCGGCGTTACCGTGATCTCGTGGGGTGGTGCAACAGGCTTGTCGCAGAGGCGGCATCAGAAGTGATACTGGTAAGTTGCGGCCTGCCCCTCTACCTCAAACATAATGAGTAAGGATAGCATTGATGAATCTTCTTGAACAAACCTGTGAGCAAATATTTCCCCAGGACAATGATTACCGCCGCAAGGCTGAAGCTCGTCTTGGGCAACTCACCATGCCGCATTGGGCCCTGGGCGACATCATGGATCTGGCTGTTGATCTGGCCGGTATCACCCGGTCCATGAGCCCAGCGTTAAGGAAGAAAGTAATTGTTACCATGGCAGGAGATCATGGGGTGGTCGAAGAAGGAGTGAGTAAGTTTCCCGCCGAGGTGACCCCGCAGATGGTCCTCAATATCGTCTCTGGAGGCGCCGGCATCAATGCCCTGGCCACCCAGGCAGGAGCCGATGTCGTGGTAGTCGACATGGGTGTTGATGCTGATTTTTCCGACCTGTCGGGAACCGCTCACTTTATCTCCAGGAAAATAGCTCCTGGGACCAACAATATCGCGATTGGCCCGGCCATGAGTATTGCCAATGCAAGAAAAGCGGTGGAAACGGGTATCGAAATAGCCTCGGAGTTGGCCCAATCCTACGATCTTTTCGGTACCGGGGAGATGGGCATCGGCAACACCACGCCAAGCAGCGCCATCGCCGCGGTAATCACCGGTAAACCAGCCAGTGAACTGACCGGCCGTGGAACAGGGCTCGATGATCAGCAGTTGCAGAAAAAGATCGGCATTATCGACAAGATCCTGCAGGTTAACAAGGTTGATGCTCAAAACGGTTTGGATATCTTGGCGAAAGTGGGCGGTTATGAAATTGGCGGAATTGCAGGCCTGATTCTCGGGGCCGCTGCTCACCAGAAACCTGTCGTGGTGGATGGCTTCATTTCCACCGCCGGCGCATTGATAGCCTACAAGCTTGAACCTTTTGTGAGGGATTATATCATCTGTTCGCATCGATCGGTTGAACCAGGTCACAAATTCATGCAGGAGACCCTGGGGTGCGCCAGGCCGCTTCTCGATCTCAATTTCAGACTGGGGGAGGGTACCGGCGCGGCACTGGCCATGAACATCGTCGAAGCAGCACGGGCAGTCCTCACTGAGGTGGCGACATTTGAGGAGGCAGCAGTCGCCCAGGCGGATAAATAAGTCCATCCCTGCCCCAATGTCTAAGAAATGAGCGATCTACAGACAGCCATACGACACCCGCTGCGCTCTTTTGGCACAGCCATGAGCTTTCTGACCGTTTTCCCGGGATTCATAAGGTTCGGCGAGGAACAGGGCTATTTTGGTTCAGCCCTTTACTATTTCACCGTGGTGGGCTTCTTGCTTGGCTGTTGCGCCGCATTCTGTGGAATGATTCTCCAAAGTGTGGCCTCTCCGCTTGTCACTTCAGTTGCCCTGGCGATTATACTGTCATCGCTTTCCGGCTTTCTCCACCTGGATGGTCTTGCGGATACTGCCGACGGCTTTCTCAGTTCGGAAGACCGTGAAAGAAGCCTGGAAATCATGAAGGACAGCCGAATCGGCGTGATGGGGGCCGCGTCGCTTGTTTCCGTCCTGCTGCTCAAGTCAGCGGCTCTTTTTGCCATTGGCCCGCAGGAATTGACCGGGGCGCTCGTGTGTGCAGCTGCAGCAGGCAGAACGGCGATCATCATTGTCATCTATTTTCTGCCCTATGCCCGTGCCGAAGGGGGGCTGGGCCAACTTTTCAGATTTGATCAAAATGGCTACCTGGTTCCCCTGGTCTCCGTTCTTTTGATGATCGTCATTGTCGTCGTCATGCTGCCGGCAAAAATGCTCATCATTCTCTGTGTATTTCTCCTTCTGATACTCGTTTTTTCTGGTTGGTGCATCCGCAAGATTGGTGGATTCACCGGAGACACACTGGGCTGTCTCTGTGAAATGATGGAGACGGCAATACTCCTTGGGGTGGGCCTCAATTTCTAATATTATTCCGCTGAGGTGGCTGATGTGACGAAGCCAAGGTCAATGGCAGAGCTACAGAAATTCGAACACGGCGGCAATGTGCACAGCCTCGGCGCTGGAATTGATACGGAGATACTTGATTTCAGCGCCAACATCAATCCTCTGGGCCCTCCTGCCTGGCTGCGCTCGCTGGTAAATCGCGACCTTCATCTCATCTCCCACTATCCTGACCCGTCCTGTGAAGAACTGGTGAGAAAAATTGCCGAGAGTTATGGGGTTGATCGCCAGATGATCGTTCCGGCCAACGGCACCACGGA
>CBFCWR010000153.1:0-7483 GCA_965601575.1 uncultured Desulfofustis sp.
ACCAAGTCAGGAGAAAAGCATCAGAGGATGAAACCCATGTCAATCCCGCTACACATCCAGATATTCTGCCAATTATTTTAAGCCATTTCAGTCACATCCGTAGAACTGACTGTTATGGCAACACAACTCGCGTCCGATCATCCACAAATGGACGGCCATCCGCAAGCTACCGTGCAGCCCAACAATAACAAATTATCGATAATATAGCAAACAGTTCAGGTCCCCTTATCGGTGCTTCATTCAATCAGTCATACCTCGGTATAACGTCATAACATCATGTTGTTTTTTGGTTATATTTGGTCGGGCCAAAGATATCCATGATGGAAAATAGAGGATTTTTTGGGGATGGTGATCTCTGTAAAACAAGTTCTCACGTTTTAATTTTACACGCTTGTTGCGCTACATCCATCCTGCCATTTTATTCGTGGGATAATCGGCAATATACGGAAGAGAATGGATTGGTGAGCAGTATTTCTTTTCCCAGAAAGAGCAGCCCAACAACTTAAGTAGCCTTGGCTAACTTGAATTTGTTGCTGCTAGCACATTGTTATTACATATTAAAATCAAAATATCTTGAGGTGTCTCTGCGCTCTTACCTGTCAATTTGTCGATTAAAAGTATGGTTGACCTCATGTGAGTGGGACATATAGTAGCTCATAGCTATTTGATTGGCAAAAAGTATTGGCACATCACCATGCTTTTGTGCTACATATGTGTTCAATGGTTAGCTTGTTACCCCGGGCTAACAAATTTGTGTCGGGAGGCTGAAAGGGCAGCCAGAGAGTCATTTGTTCAGGGTGATCGAGTTACGACGTGGATAATATAATCACCACACCTGCCCAGGAGAATTACGTGCAGGCCATCTACCACTTATCCCTGAAGGGGCCCGTTCGTCCCAGCGCGGTGGCTAAAACACTGGGAGTAAAACGGGCGAGCGTCTCCAAATATATCGGTACGCTTGTGGACCGGGGATTGATTACCCATAAACCTCGGGGAGAACTTATTCTCACCGAGTCTGGACTTGCGCTGGCAAAATCGATTGGCCGGCGTGATCGTTGTCTCACCAGCCTTCTGGTGGATGTCTGCAACATGTCAGCCGAGGACGCCGAGCCTGAAGTTCACAGGCTTGAACACCTGATCAGTGATGAAGTGCTGTTCCGCCTGGAGACGCTTGTCGAGTTCGCCTCTAGTTCCAGCGGCTGGCTCAAACGCTTACACCTGAGAATGGCCGCCGAGCAGGAAAGATTTGATGATCACTACTCCATTAAAGTGGGGAGCACCCGAGTGCATCAGGGCGACCGCCAGGAGAAATCCGGTGAATAACAATCACTTCTTCGCAGCAACTGACATTGACGCATTGATTAATGGTTATAAGCCTACATTTGATGCACCAAAATTTGCCAGCAGCACGGGAACAGAGACATCGTGCAGTCCATGCTGTTGCCAATTCATTCAGCTCACCCATGGGAAGCTATGCATCTTGTAACCGGAGTACTCATTGCAGCACTGGCGGGCAGGGCCAAGCAGAATAGAGTTCTGCAAGGCTTGCCCATGTTCCGGACAGGGCCGATCCAGATTGCTCATGCACTTCCGGGGCGAATCCGTTTTGTCATCCCGGATCTTCGCGATGGCGACGAGATGATGAAGCAGGGGCTCGATCAGCTCAGCGAGCTCAGAGGCATCGACACGGTCACTTACAGCACCGTCTCCGGCAGTGTGGTCGTTCTCTTCAATCAGGAACTGGTGCCGCCGCCCATGCTGTTCTCCGCCGTCGCCCGCTTGCTTGGCCTCGAACACGAGCTTGATAAACCGCTGACCCCGGCGGTGATAAAAGAGCTTAGAGAACTGGGGAGCAGCTTCAACAGGATGATCTACGATGAAACCTTCGGTATGCTGGACCTGCGAACCCTCGCCGTCGGCGGATTGCTGATTGCGGGGGGGAGAAAACTGCTCTTGGAAAAATGGGCCACAGTACCCACCGGCCTCACCCTCTTGTGGTGGGCCTTTCATCTGGTAAATCGTGGTCAGGGTGAGATCAGTTGAACCTTTTTGAAGAAGGATACCTGCTGCTCGCGAAGCCTCGCGTGGTGCATTCACTGCCGGGGAGAGTGAGACTTCAGGTCCCCCTGTTGAAGAAGGTCGGAAGAGATCACCAGCACTGGGGCGTTCTGTTCTGCACGCTTTTGAAGGTGCCCGAGGGAATCGAGGAGGTGCAGGCCAACAGCGTGTCCGGTACCGTCCTGCTGAACTACGATGAAAAAAAGGTGTCCGAAAAAGAGATACTGTCTTTCATCACTTCACTGATCCGGGTCTTTGTGTCCCAAAGGGATGACCTTGCCAGGCTGTTGAAAAATGATACCGACACCATCTTCAATTGTTTGAGAGACTGGCTGCAAAGAACGGTAACGCAGCGACTGCACTTAGACGTCACCCAAAGGATTCTTTCCGATGATTTCCACTAAAAAGCCACCCCTGATGAATTGTGATATCCGCCACTCGCTGCCAGGCAGAGTGCGTATCTACTGCCGGGGGCTGGGGTATCTCGAGGAGTTCGCTTCGGTAATAACGCAAGAGCTCGAGGATGGGGTTGCCGTAAATTCGGTTTCCCTGTCGACGATCAGTAGAACCATCCTGATTTATTTCAATGCCAGCGAAGCCTCCTCAGACGAAATCCTGGACCGTGTCACTTCGGTGCTCAGTTCATGGTCGCTCAGCGCCTTCAAACAGGAGCGTGCAGAACGAAACGCCAAGCTGCTCCAGGAGCGCCGCCTCGAAGAGGAATCAGTGGGCACGCTGGCCCAGAGAATCGCCGTCACCTCCATGACCCTGCTGTTCTCCTGGCTGCGGCCGGGTCCCGCACCCCAGACCTTGCTGGGAAGATTTTTCTCCATGCCGGCCCTGACAGCCATGGGACTGGCCTGGCCGATCGTGCAGAATGGCGCGCGCTCGTTGATCGTCCAGAAACGTCCCAATGCAGACACGCTCAGTTCCAGCGCCATACTCGCCAGCGTGGCTGCGGGGCAGGGTGTATCGGCGCTGACCATCATTTTACTGGCCGACATCGCCGAACTGCTGACCGCCTATACCATGGATCGAACCAGAAACGCGATCCGCGAGATGCTGTCCCTGGGAGAGGAGTTCGTCTGGCGCATCGATGAGAACGGTCACGAGCAAAGGGTACCGCTTTCCGATTTGCGGCAGGGGGATCACGTAATCTCACGTACCGGTGAGAAAATCAGCGTAGACGGGCTTGTGCTCTCGGGTGAGGCTGCGGTTGACCAGTCTTCCATCACCGGGGAATATCTTCCTGTCCGCAAGGTGAACAAGGATGAAGTTTTTGCCGGGACCGTGGTCAAATCGGGCCGCCTCGTGGTTGAGGCAGAGCGGGTTGGCGACCGGACTGCGATTGCCAGAATTATCAACCTGGTCGAGGAGGCGGCGCACAAGAAGGCGACCATCCAGTCCAACGCCGATCGATTTTCGGCCCAGCTCATTCCAATCAATTTTGCCCTGGCGGTGCTGGTCTATTTCATCACCGGCAAGTTCAGCCGGGCGCTGAATATGCTGATCATCGATTACTCCTGTGGCGTGCGCCTTTCCACCGCCACGGCGCTCTCAGCATCGATCTGCACGGCGGCCAGAAACGGGGTGCTGGTCAAAGGCAGTAATTATCTTGAGGCGCTCTCAGAAGCTGACACCGTGGTATTCGATAAGACAGGAACGCTCACTGAAGGACGGCCGGTGGTGAGTTCGGTCATCTGTTCCACTGAGGATGTGGTTGAAAAGGATCTGCTCTGTATGGCAGCGGCAGCCGAAGAGACCAGCAACCACCCCATGGCGGTGGCCATCGTCGAACGGGTAAGAAGAGCAGGATGGCCGGTGCCGGATCACAGCAATAACGAAATTATTACCGCCCGGGGAGTGACCACTAAAATCGGCAGATCGATTATTCGAGTCGGCAGTCGAAGGTTCATGCAGGAATCCAAGGTGAACATGGCGGCGGTCGAAGAGGACGCCCAGCGCATTGCGCGTCAGGGGGAGAATGTCATCTATGTTGCCCGGGGCCGCACCCTGGTGGGCATCATCGGGGTTCAGGACGTCTTGCGCGAGGACATGAAGAAGTCGCTGAACCGGCTGCGCAACCTGGGCATGGATGATATCATCCTGCTCACTGGAGATGTGGAACAGCATGCCGAAATCGTTGCCGCCCGCATGGCCATGGACCGCTACCACGCCGAGGTCATGCCCGACGAAAAGGCGGAGAATGTACTGCGCATCCAGTCCAAAGGTACTTCCGTGGTGATGGTCGGCGACGGCATAAATGATGCGCCGGCACTGGCGTACGCTGATGTCGGCATAGCCATGGGCAGCACGAGAACCGACATAGCCATGGAAGCGGCAGACATCACCATAACCGGTGATGACCCACTGATGATTCCCTCGGTTCTGCAGCTTTCCCAGAAAACCATGAATATCGTGCGCCAGAACTTTGGTACGGCAATCGGCGTCAACACCCTGGGCATAATGCTCGCCTCGGTCGGTGTGCTGCCGGTGTTCTGGGGAGCGGTACTGCATAACAGCTGCACCGTTGCGGTGGTGCTCAACTCGTCTCGTTTGCTCATACATGATATGGAAAAAGGCTGATGAGTGTTGACCTGACTGTAACCCTTGTGCATGAACTGCCTGGCAGAATCAGGACCAAACTGTCCAATCCTCCGGCGGACCTGCACCGTTTTCAAAAGGCCATGCTTTCCCATGACGGACTCGAAAGCGTTGCCTACAACGCCGTCAGTAAAAGTCTGTTGATCAAATATGAACGCGGCCATCTGACCACCGAGGAGATATTGCTGCGCACGGCCATAGCCTTGTCAATGGAGCACAACTACAAGGCGGTCGTGGTTCGTCTCGGCGAAGATGGTGAGGTGATGACCGATGCGGCCATGCTTGCCGGATTGACCTTGCTGGCCGCAGGTGGATTCCAATTGGCCAGCAAAGGCGGTTCGACGGCCTGGTTCACGCGGGTAAGCGGCATGGCCGTGGCACTGGCCGTAGCCGAGCATGGCTGGAGAGAAGCGAAAGAACAAGGCTATGTGCACCCCGAGGTCCTCTCGGTAGCCTACCTCTTTGCGTCCTGGCTGCGCGGTAACGTTTTACGCGGGGCGGCAGTGACCTGGGTCGCCAGTTTTGGCCGCCACCTGCTGCAGGGGCCGGAAAAAAATATCGATGTACGTCCGGTCAATAAATACTACGAGGAGGGCGAGGCACGGACCTACCAGATATCACTTGTACCCCAGCAACATCCGAAATCCCCGCTGCTGCAACTGGCCCAGGGCATGATGGGGATTTTCGGTTTCAGCGGGGCGGCAGGATCTGGCGATTCGCTCTATGAAGAAATCCGTAATATGGCGCAGGCCCACGACAAGGTTCTGGAAGGTTTGGACCTGCAGCCCAATGGTATACCGTTAACTTTCAGAAAGGAGTTTGACTATGAACATTAATTCGAATCATGTGGTCGGGTTTGCTGCCGGCATGGTCGCGGCGGCAGGCGGCTTTTATCTCTATAAAAAGAATCAGACTCGGGTGGACGGCTGGCTCAGAGACCAGGGTATACGAGTCCCCAACAGAGCGTCGGTGGATCCGGAATCCATGACCCTGGAGGATCTGGTCACCGAAAAAGAGAGGCTCGAGGACATCATCGCCGCCCGGGAGATGGAGGACGCGGCAGTCTCCACTGAACCACAGGCGGAATAAAGGCAGGGCACCTCGTACATTGAGGTGCAGAGGTGCCCGCCACTAGAAGAAAGTGATAATCTTTACCCTAGTCAATCGATGCTGTTCTTCCATTTAAGCTCCCAGAACGCAGGCATCTCAGAAGCTTTGAATTAACGACCTCCAAGATCAGAAGCACGAGGAATATTCCCGAGGAGGGGGGCGGGCTGCCCCCTACTTATCTGTGTATTGGGCGAACACCTCTTTTTCGGTCAGATTATTGGTGACGTTGGCGAAGCTGTAGAATGAAGGCTTTTTGTCGATAAAAATCTGGTGGTCGAACTGAAATTGCTCTTCAGAGTCGAACAACCCGACGGGTATGAAGTAACGCCCCTCTTCTTTGAGCAGATAAAAAAGATGGCTGCCGCACTGTCCACAAAATCCCCGCCGCGCCCATTCTGAAGATTCATACAAGGTGATGTGTTCTTCCCCGGAAAAGACGACATCGGTCCCGCAATCGACCGTCATCACTGGGCCGCCGCTCCATCTCCTGCACATGCGGCAGTGGCAGGTTCCCACCTGAGTGTTCATGGTCGAGACCGCAATTTCTACCGCACCGCACAGACATTGGCCTTTGCCCTGATTCTGTTCATCCATAATCCACCCCCGAATTGTCTCGAGTTACATCTCTGATCCCATCCTGCCAAAGTGTGGAGGTACCAACCGCTCCTACTTTACGTTAATCATCCGGGACCACCGATCTGGTTTTTATTAATTTTATTTTTCAATAATTGAAACACAGAATCAAAAGGATAAGCGAGCATTGTTCGGCGAAGCGGTGGCGCACAATTTGCTTTATTGAATGAGCGGGCTTAGGATTAGAGATACGTTAAATTAGCGTTAAGGAGATATGAGATGATTGCTCTTTTCGTGAGGGTGCTCGTGACGCTGATGCTTCTCACTTCGACTGTCTACGGTTCCGAATTGGTTGATCGCTCTCGCGTTTACACCCATAAAAGCCTTGGCTCTGAATTCTGCACTACCATCATCCTGGAAGGCTCGTTACTGCACATCGCTAAATTCAAACACTGGCTCAACGAGATCGTAAAAGTTCCCCATGGCCGGGCGACCCTCGAGGCGATCGTCGAATCCGGTCATCAACTCACCATATCCCACTCGCCCTCGGCCCGTATCTCAGCCGGGCGTACCCGTGCCCCCATGTCGCAAAACCTGATCAACGGCCAGGGTGAGTCAGTGGACATTCTGCTCGATGCCAGCGTTACAGAACGGGGCAGTCACATGGTATTCAACGGCAAGCGTGAGCTCATTCAATATACCGCCGTGGAGAACCTGTTCCATGAATTAGCCCATGCCCGCCATAAAATGAACGGAACCTGGCGCTATTTTGACTCGGAAAAACAGGCCATCGAGGAAGAAAATGTCTTCCGCCGGCAATTAGCCCAAATGAATGGCAGTCCGATTACCGAAAGAGTATGGAAAACGGGAGTACCCATCGAATCGGTGGCGAGTGTTACACTGGATGTGCCGACGCAGGTCTATCGCATTCGCTCCAATCCGCCGCTGAGCTATTATTCCGACAACTCACCGTACCAAACCGGAATGGTCGAGTTTATTCCGTAAAGACAATTGGTCCGACCTCCAGGTCGATCTCTCACTCTGCCTACATCCCGTTTTCAGTCCCTGGAGCTCTGATCATCAGCACCGGTATTCTGGATGATCTGAGTATTTTGTCCGCCACGCTGCCCCGCACCCA